>SOJB01000061.1 GCA_004376695.1 Dehalococcoidia bacterium
ACAAAGCCGATTTCATTGGTGCTGTTAGTAGATGCGCTTCTTGATCTGCACTTGAGAGTGTTTCCCGGTCTTAATCGGTTACAACATCGTACTCTTCCTCGCGGTGTGGACCCAACCCCAGTTCGACCGCATGCTTTATTTGTGCTAAATCCCATGGGTTCTTACCTTCCAAGCTGTTTCCTGGATAGCTTTGAAGAACTCTCACGCCTTCAACATCTACTGCCACTTGATTACCTGAGGCCAGAACCAGGTTAGGCTCACGTAACTCGCCCTTCGTCGGGCCACCCCTAATGAACACCTTCCTCGCATCCATCACAATCAAATCAGGCTTAACAACCAGACACAATTCTGCCAGTTTCTCCCTGAGATGTCGGAGATGGAACGTGATCTGGTCGAAAAGGGGGTTAACAAACCCCATCGCGAGTTTGATCGAGCCTGTGAAATCCGCTGCATGATGAGTCTTTATCAGGGGAACATAGACGATTTTCTCTATTTCGAGGGCTTCTTCCGCAAGTGAGACTTTGTGCAGGTATTTTCCCTCAGGTACCTTGATGCGACGCCAACCTTTTCTATCGATTATTAGATGCCAACCATCCCTTCCAAATACCCTGAGCTCAGCTCCGGCTCTTTCAGCAACCTCGATAACCCCCGCCTGTTCCATGACTTTGCGATTGTGGAGGAAGGCTGTTCTTTCTCCCAAGATGACTTTTCCCGCACCGGCTTCATAGAGCATCTCTATGAGCGCCTTGATTAACGCCGGATCGCTTGAGCCTGGATATGAATCAGCACTATTGTAATTTGGCTTCAGAAGAATAGTGTCACCTTTCTCAACCAGTTTGTCGATCCCTCCAATAATCGAGATGGAGCGCTCAATTGATTCCTTGAGGTTTCCACTGTAGGCGACCCTGCTTACAAGTGGTCGCCCAGCATTAACAAACAAGTCCTGTTTCATAATCGCACTCTCCTCTCTGTAGACCACCCCTTGAAATCGACCCAGTTCGTCGCTGAAAACTGACCTGTCAGGGCCAGAACAAGAAACTAGCACACTCAAGTCATTTCTTCAATCTTCCTTCTCTACCTTCTCCAAGCTATGCTTGGTGCGGTCGCTGGCAGGCTGGTAGCTATGATATGATAGTTTCTGTGCATAACATTCCTGAAGCCAGATACTACGATTCCAGCCTCATAATCCACTAACCATGCCGAAAGCGCACGAGATTGCCCCTCGCGCGAAAATGAGATAAGCTATGCCATTGGAGATGCTTTCCTTTCTCACCGGACGGCGTCCTGGTGAAACACAAGCGGAACGAATAGGCTACGGTGACCAATGTGATCAAGTTCGGCACTGATGGGTGGCGGGGGATTATCGCCGAAGACTTCACCTTCGACAATGTGCGTATCTGCGCTCAGGCGGTGGCAGAGTACCTCAAGCAGAACGGGCTCGATAATGAGGGTCTCGTCATCGGCTATGATACTCGGTTCGCCTCGGAGGATTTCGCTGCTGCCGCTGCGGAAGTGATGGCCGCCAACAACATCAAAGCCCGCCTCTGCCTCAAACCGGCCCCTACGCCGGTCGTAAGCTTCACGGTACCGGCTACTCGTTCCGCCGGGGGTATTGTGATAACTGCCAGCCACAACCCCGGTTCGTGGAATGGATTCAAATACAAGTCTCAGGACGGGGCCAGCGCTCCGGGCGAGATCATCTCCCAAATAGAGGCAAACATCGCCTCCCTTACGCGACACCTCTCTGTCAAAGGGAAAGGGCGGAAGAGCGGTGTGCGAAGGCTCACCCTGGATAAAGCCTTGAAGAAAGGGTTAGTTGAATACCTGGATCCCTGTCCCGCTTACTTCGACCATCTCAGCCAGTTTGTCAACCTAATAGAATTGCGCCGCCAGAACCTGAATGTCGTGGTCGACTCCATGTACGGTGCCGGCATCGGCTACTTCAAGACAATGCTCCAGAATGGCAACTTGAGTATTATCGAGATTAATGCAGAACGAAATCCCTCATTCCCCCGGATTCAGCCTGAGCCGATTGCCAGAAATCTGACCGAGCTTTCCCGACTGATCGTTGAGCAGAAAGCTGATGTCGGCTTAGCCACCGATGGAGACGCCGACCGTATTGGTATTGTAGACGAAAGGGGACAGTTCTTGACCCAGCACCAGGTCTTTGCCTTGCTCTGTCTGTATCTCCTGGAAGTACGTGGTGAGCGTGGCGCCATAATAAAGACATCAACTTCCACCACTATGCTTTCCCGTTTGGGGAGGATTTTTGGTGTACCTGTCTACGAAAGCGCGGTCGGTTTCAAGTATGTTGCTCCCTTGATGATGGAGAAAGACGCCATTATTGGCGGGGAGGAGAGCGGCGGCTATGGCTTCCGCGGTCATATCCCGGAAAGGGATGGCATACTTGCCGGACTGTACTTCCTTGACTTCATGACAAAGACGGGAAAAACGCCGTCTCAGCTTCTGAGTTACCTCTACAGCAAGGTCGGACCTCACTACTATGACAGGATGGATTTTCATATCTCCGCAGCCAGGCGTCAGGCAATCCTGCACCGATTGAACTCCACCACCACGGACACCATAGCCGGTTCAAAGGTGACGGGAGCAGACACCGCCGATGGTTTCCGTTTCTTCCTCGGCGACGAATCGTGGCTGCTCATCCGCTTCTCTGGCACAGAACCGCTGGTCCGTATCTACTCTGAAGCTGAAAGTCTGGAAAGGGCGAAGGTACTACTGAAGGAAGGTAGGAAGCTGGCAGGCCTTTGAAAAGCCCAGCAGCGATTCACAAGGAAATGTCCCAGGGTTTCTCGTTTTTTCTTGGGAAGGACAGATTCAAATGATGACGGTATACGTTCGAAAAACTCGAACTGATTTTAGAGGCGGCGGCTGAAACCTTCGCGCGCCGGGCCACCGCCTGCTGACCTGCCGTTTCTGACGATTTCAAGCTTTTCTAGTCCCGCTTTGCTGGACTTTGCTCGGGTCTGCCGATCTTGGCGGCGAATTCTTTTCGTACAACGGTTTGCGGCTTCTCGAAGTTGCCGAGCATCAGCGAGGCAATTCAGGCGGATTGAGCGAAGCGAACGAAGCTGAGAAGCCGCTGTTATACGAAGGGTGGTATTTAGCTCATTCAGCTAGTATATAACTCACTCACTATTTGGGTGTTATCGGCATATAGATGTCTATTTCTGAATCCGGCTTATCGCCACCCTTGAATCTGTCGTCATAATATTGGATTGAATACGGGAAAGCAAGTTTGTACTCTGATTCATTTAGCCACTTATTCACTCTATCGTTTGCGCCTGCATAACCACCATCAGCCAATCTATGCGTGAAAACAGCATAGGTACTCGCAGGGATAGTCTTGGCAAATGTCTCTAACGGCAGATCTTCAAACTCTTCAACCTCAACGCCAACCATGATGTGGTATTTCTGACCTTTCTCACAGTTGTCAGGGAATATATGGATTTCATACCCAGCACTCAGGTTTGCATGTTTAATGGCTTTCTCATGCCGCGTGAAGACATCCCAGATTTCAGCGATGTCTCCACCATAAGAAACACAACCAACAATCTTTAGTTCACCCTTTTCCGATATCCTGGGCTTCATATCGTTGTACCTCCTGTTCTGTTTCGCGCTTAGAATCGGCTGGCGAGCCCGCAACCTCCTTTCCCAACTGGCGGAGGGAGAGGGATTCGAACCCTCGACCCCGATTACTCGGAGTAAGCGCTTAGCAGGCGCCCGCACTCGGCCTCTATGCGATCCCTCCGCGCCCGGCAACTCGATGCATTATGCCACACGTCAGATGAATCAACAAGCCATGCGGGCTCCTCATCAATGCCATTTCTTGGGAGTCCAGACATGGCGGGGCTGAGAACTACAGATGGTGCGTGGCTCGGAATGACAGGCGACGAAGATCTTAGCACAAAGAAGCGGGAGAAAACCGGAACCAGACAGCCTCGAGCCGAAGCAAAGGAACTAACACCTCGGGGCTATTGCCTGCCCTCCCTATTCACCTGCTTTCACGATGCTTTCGATTCGGTAGCAGAAGGTGCCAGCGGGAGCGGCAACTTCAATTGTCTGCCCCTTTTCTTTATTGAGAATCACCTTGCCCAGGGGGGAAGCGATGGAGAGCTTGCCTTTGGCCGGATTTGCCTCTCGGGGGTCGACCAGAACATAGCTGAGCTCTTTACCTGAGGACAGCTCACTTATCACCACGGCGTCTCCAGTCTTCACCTTGGATGCGCCCTGGCTCTTCCCCATTATCTTGGCCAGATTCAGGGTTGACTCCAATTCCCGGATCCTGCCTTCCAGATGGGCCTTTTGCTCTCTGGCTGCTGCCAGAGGGGCATTCTCCTTGAAATCCTTGTCCGCCGCTGCTTTCTGCATCTGCCCGACAATCTCAGGAAGCTGGCCTCTCAGACTGGCCAATTCTGACTCCAGTTCGGCGTAGCCTTGTGCAGTCAAGGTAGCTCCCCTCCGAGTGGCATGCCAGGAGATACCGGCCTTTGAGGAGGGTTTCCGTGCCCTGAGGTGGGGAGCCAGGCTTGCTCCGGTGAATCCATTCTTCCTGATGTACACAAGAAAGGACTTGACTGGTTTGACTCCTGAAGGGACAGTCTGTTCGCCGTAGCTGGCCACATCAAGGGGGGTAATGTCCTTAACCTGCCTCGATGACCCCAGCCATCTGACAAATTTCAACACTTCTGCCTGTACTTCTGATATTTGTTCCTGCGGGAGACTTGATAGAAAGGAATGAGCGACTTCAGCAAGCGTTGGATCGTGCTCGAAGGTGTTTTCCACGAACAAACGAATGATACCCTACAGGCTGTGCGCTGTCAATTCGCCTGTTGGCTCGAAGATGAACCCTCACGTTGAGACAGATGGAGACAGACGCAGATCAGGGGGCCCTGGAGAAATCGCAGCTTCGCAATGACAAGGGGGAGCCCAATCAATTGGGCAACCACGCTTTCAGGGAGCCCTCAGACTAGTTCCGCAACCTGTTCCGCTCTATAGCCATAAGATAAGTTTCCGCGGCATGGAAGGAACTGCGAATCAAGGGGCCCGCAGCCACGTAGCGAAAACCCAGTTCCTCCCCCATATTCTCGTATTCCGCAAACTCATCAGGATGGACAAACCTCACTACCCTGTGGTGTCTGAGTGAAGGCTGCATGTACTGACCGATGGTCAAAAGGTCACAGCCAACCTGCCTGAGGTCCGCCATTACTTCAATGACCTCCTGCTGAGTCTCACCTAATCCCAGCATAAGGCCGGATTTGGTCAGAAGCCCCGGGTTAAACAATCTGGCTTGTCTCAGAACCTTGAGCGACCGATGGTACTCTGCCTGAGGGCGAACCTCCGGGTAGAGCCGGGGGACTGTTTCCACGTTGTGGTTAAGAACAGTCAGTGACGTAGCTGTCACGGTCTGCAGAGCGGAAAAAGAGCCTTTGAAATCAGGGGTAAGAGCTTCGACCATAATATCAGGCGAATACTCATGGATAGCTTTGATTGTCCGAGCGAAGTAGGAAGCGCCACCGTCCGGGAGGTCATCTCTGGTGACAGAAGTGATTACAACATACTTAAGCCGTAGTTTAGCCACCGCTGCCACGAGATTATCCGGCTCATGCAGGTTGGGAGTCTGAGGGCGTCCGCTCTCCACGGCGCAAAATGAACAATTGCGGGTGCAGACATTCCCCAGTATCATGAAGGCGGCAGTACCCTCGGCGAAACATCTCTGCCGGTTGGGACAGCGCGCGCTTTCGCAGACTGTGTGCAGCCTCAGACGGCCGGTAAGCTTCCTCATTCCGGCCAGGGTGGCGGTGTCAAAGGGGCTTAGCTTCAACCACTCAGGGCGTCGAGTGTAACCAGACATTCGTTATCTCTCCGTTCGATTTCCAGGCCAAATATCGCCGAGAAGGAGTCGAGCAAAGGCCCTATGATGGCTTCAGCTTCCACGGCGTATCCCAATACTCTAGAAACAGAGGTCATCGCTTTGCCCCTGAGGCCGCAAGGGTTTATGTACTCGAAGTGACGAAGGTTGGTATTCACGTTCAGAGCAAAGCCATGCATGGTAATACCACGCCTGACATGTATACCCACGGAACAGATCTTCTCCCCATTTACCCATACGCCGGGGAAGTCGGCGTCACAGTACCCATGAATATCAAAATCAAGCAGTAGCTTCGTGATGGTCGCTTCCAGTTTCCAGATATACTCACGCACACTCAGCCTGTGTTCTCTGAGACTGAGAATGGGATAACCGACCAGTTGTCCCGGGCCGTGATAGGTAATGCCTCCCCCTCGATTGGTAGGAAAGACCGCTATTGCCTCGCGGGCCAGTGTTTCCGCAGGAACAATTATGTCCTCCTCGCCCCTGAACCGTCCCATCGTGAACACCGATAGATGCTGGAGAAGAAGAAGGACATCACGACTGCTGCCTTCAGCTCTCGCCAGCGCTAATGCTTGCTGTAGCTTCAGGGCGCGCTCATACGGCACTACCCCCAGGTAGTCGGCAATACACACCTTCCTGGATGCCGGATGGATTTCCTGGGGAGTGCCGGGGTCGCTAGCTTCCTTCTCGGCAGAGGTGTCCATCAGCCAAGCCCTATGTTCTTCCGAAATGGACCGAGCCCTCTAAATGGCCCATCGCGGTCTCATGCACTGCTTCAGGCAACGTGGGATGAGCATGGATGGTATGGGCAATATCCCTTGCCGTCGCCCCCAGCTGTACAGCAAGGGCACCCTCGGCGATAAGGTCGCTGGCATGCGGCCCCATGATGTGCAGTCCCAGCACCTTACCGCTATCGGCATGGCAGATCATCTTGACGATGCCGGCAGTCTCGCCCATTGCAACGGCACGGCCGCAGGCGAGGAAGGGGAATTTGCTTACCTTGTGAGGAATGCTGCTATCCTTCGCTTCTTTCTCGGTGATGCCGACACCGGCTATCTCGGGAAAGGTGAAGACACAGGTAGGTACAGCCCGGTAGTCCGCCTGGCGACGGCGGCCGAGGGCATTTTCAACAGCGATTCCCCCCTCATAGGAGGCAACATGGGCTAACATATGCTTGCCTAGAACATCCCCGATGGCATAAACATCGTCTATATTCGTTTCGAGGCATTCATTCACCTGAATGGCTCCGCCATCCATCGTCACCCCAAGCTCCGACAAGCCTAGCCCCTCAGTATAAGGTCGGCGCCCGGTAGCCATCAGAACCATCTCTCCTCCAACTCCCTGCTCACCGCCGGCGGCATCCCAGACCACCCTGAGACCTGTTCCTTCCTTCTTGATACCCTTAACGGCAGCTCCGATTATGACTTCGATGCCCTGTCTGGACAGGGTCTGAGCAAAACGGCGGCCGATTTCCTCGTCAATCGGCTCCAACAGGAGAGGGCGTCTCTTAACAATCGTGACCTTCGTTCCCAATGCACTGAAGATGCTGGCGAACTCGACACCCACGTGACTGCCGCCGACGACGACAAGGCTCCTGGGAAGCTCCTCCAGTTCAAGGATGTCATCGGTAGTGAGCATCCCTGGCAGATCTAGACCATCGATAGGGAGCAGCGATGATTCGGAGCCCGTAGCGATGACGATCTTCCTCGCTGCTATCTCCGTATCATCTACTTCGACCAGGTGCGGTGACACAACGTGACCCGTCCCCCGGTATACGCTTATCTTGTTCGCCTTCATCAGTTGCTCGACACCCGCCACCAACCTATCAATGACTCTCCTCTTGCGACCCATAATCTGGGGCAGATTGGCCTTGACACTGCCGATCTCTATTCCGAAGTCGCTTGCCTTTCTTGAGTCCAGGAGCACCTCCGCGCTTCTGACAAGGGCCTTGGTGGGAATGCAGCCTCGGTTGAGACAGGTGCCGCCCAGCCTGTCTTTCTCAATCAAAGCCACTCCGGCTCCCAGGTGTGCGGCATGAATCGCGGCTACATACCCACCGGGGCCACCACCAATTATCACTATGTCTCGTTCAATCATAACTCTGTTTCCTCAGCCAGCAATTGCGGAAAGACCCAATGGAATCGGCCTCTCACTTCTTCTGGCTCTTGATTTCCCAGCGCACATCCAGTTGCCTGGAGGCTCTGGCATCATCCAGGCGTCTCACCGGCGTGTTACGGGGAGCGGTATGGAGGATCTCCGGGTTTTCCTCGGCATCTGTGGCGATCTCCTTCATGGCCGCAATGTAGTTGTCCAGCGTCTCTTTGCTCTCGGTTTCAGTCGGCTCGGTCATGAGCGCTTCGCTAACAATGAGGGGGAAATAGACGGTAGGCGGGTGCAGACCGTAGTCAAGCAACCGCTTGGCGATATCCAGCGTGGCAACCCCCTTTGCCTTTTGTTTCTTCCCGGAAAACACTACCTCGTGCATGCAGGTGCGATCATAAGGCAGGTGATAATAGGGTTTCAACTTCTCCCTCAGGTAGTTAGCATTCAGGACGGCGTCCTCGCTGATTCGCTTCAGCTCTTTGGGGCCGAGTGAACGGGTGTAAGCATAAGCCTTGACCATGACGTTGAAGTTCCCGTAAAACGTAGCTATTTTCCCTATCGTCTTGGGTGGCGAGCTAAACTTGTACCGGCCGTTATCTTCGATCACTAAGGGCGTAGGCAGAAAATCAACCATGCTTTCCCTTACACAGACAGGACCTGAGCCGGGTCCACCGCCACCGTGCGGCGTGCTGAAAGTCTTATGAAGGTTAAGCTGGACATAGTCAAAGCCAAGCTCACCGAACTTAGCCTGCCCCAGGAGAGCATTGAAGTTCGCTCCATCCCCGCCAAGAAGGCCGCCTCGCTCGTGAACCAGCTGGGCGATCTCATCTATTCTCGGGTCGAAGAGTCCCAGGGTAGAAGGCATAGTCAAGGTCAGGGCCGCCACTTCCTCGGTCATCATCGATTCGAGACTCTTCAGATCCAGGTCACCATTAGCATCAGAGGCAACAACGCCTGTTTCAAGACGGCACATGGCGACGCTGGCAGGATTCGTGCCATGAGATGAATCGGTCAGCAGTATCTTCGTCCGGGCCTTATCCCCCCGACCCTCATGATATGCCTTCACCATCAGCAGGCCGGCCAGTTCACCGTGCGCTCCGGCTACCGGAGCCAGGCTAGTAGCATCCATCCCGGTAACCTCAGTCAGGTACTCCTGCAGGCGGTACATAAGCTCAAGCGCTCCCTGAACCGACTCTTCGGGTTGGCACGGGTGAAGCGCTGTAAAGCCGGGAAGCCTGGCGATATCCTCATGCGATTTAGGGCTATATTTCATGGTGCAGCTTCCCAAGGGGTAGAACCCGGTATCCACACCGTAGTTGAGCTTACTCAAAGCCGTGAAATACCTCACGAGGTCGACCTCGCTCACCTCAGGCAGCTCGAGCTCCTGGCGAAGCAGCTCCTCAGACGGCAGGTCACCTGATGGCACATCTAAATCAGGAAGACTGCACCCGATCCTACCGGGCTGGCTGATGTCAGGGAGTAAACAATGACGCTTCATATCTCTTTCCTTCTATAATGACCCTAGTGTCTTCACTAGCCTGTCTATGCCTTGTCTGGTATTCACCTCGGTGACACAGAGCAACATACCGTTGTCTATCAGATGGCTTATGTCTAAGCCACCGATTATCCTCTCTCTGAAAAGGACCTCGTTTATCTGAGACGGCGGCACCGGGCAACGAATAGCGAATTCCTTGAAAAAAGGCTGGGGGAAGACGAGAGAGTAGCCCTTAAGCTTACCTATTTCCTTGGCCGCATAGTGGGCCTTGTGATAGCACAGTTCAGCTACCTGTCTCAGCCCTCTCTTGCCCACGGTGGCCAGATAAACGGCTGCTGCCAGCGCCATCAAGGCCTGGCTGGTGCAGATATTCGACGTCGCCCGCTCTCGACGAATATATTGCTCGCGGGTTACCAGCGTCATCACATATCCCGGATTACCGTCAACATCCACGGTCTTACCGACAATCCTGCCCGGCATCCGCCGTACATATCCCTTGCGGCAGGCGAAAACACCGAGATAAGGACCGCCGAAACTCACCGGGATGCCCAGCGGCTGTCCCTCAGCGACGGCAATATCAACTCCATAGTCACCTGGTGGCTTAAACATACCTAAAGAGGTAGGGTCTACTATGGCGATGAGCAGGGCGCCGGCATCATGAGCCTTCTGAACATACGCATCTAGCCGTTCGAAGTAGCCAAGAAAATTCGGCTGCTGAACTATCAGGCAGGCACAGTCCGCAGGGAGACTGCTTGACTCTGATTCCAGAGTTACCAGGGAAAGATTCTTGCCACGACAATAGGTATCCAGCACGTCACGATATGTCGGATTCACCGTGGCCAGCACCGCTACCGTGTTCCTGTTGGTTATGGCGCACGCCATCATGGCGGCTTCGGCGGCCGAGGTACTGCCGTCATACATCCCGGCATTGCTCACTTCCATTCTCGTAAGCTGGCAGATCAAGGACTGGTACTCATAGACGGACTGCAGTGTACCCTGGCTGACCTCAGCCTGGTACGGTGTGTAAGCAGTATAGAACTCGCTCCGACCGATGATGTGGTCTACAACGCTGGGAATGAAGTGCCGGTAGCTACCGGCTCCCAGGAAACAAGCGTAATCGTCCAGGTTCGCATTCAGATTCGCCAGTTGAGCAAGCTCGTTCTTCAGTTCGAGCTCCGATAGGGGAGGCGGCAGACTGAAGCGGGCATTACGGAATCTCTCCGGTATATCGTGAAACAGTTCTTCAACCGAGCTGACCCCAATCTCGCGGAGCATAGCCCTGCGGTCAGACTCCGTATTTGGTAAATAAGGTAATGGCATCGTACCTGTCATCCTCTTTCTGTTCTGCACCTTACGCAGATGATTCAGCTTCATACTTGTCGTACTCATCGCTATTCATCAGCGCGTCGAGCTCTGAAGGATCACTCAATTCCAGTCTGACCAGCCAGCCGGTGCCATAGGGGTCTTCGTTAACCAGCTTAGGTTCATCAACAGCATTCTGGTTGATCTCTAACACTTTTCCGCTGGCCGGCGAGAAGAGGTCGGAAACCGCCTTCACCGATTCTACCTCGCCTATCTTCTTGAACTGATCGACCTGGGTGCCCGACTGCGGTAAGTCGAGAAAAACAATATCGCCGAGCTGGGTCTGGGCATAATTGGCTAGTCCCATCTTCCCCTTGTTTCCGGGTTCAGGGCACAGCCATTCATGGTCTTTCGTATACTTGTATTCTTTCGGGTTCATTTCACACTCCTCTCTTGTAGAATCGCTTGTTAACTATGCCTGCCGGGACCGGCTTGTTACGAATCATTATCTCAATCCCTGTGCCGATGGCGGATAGCTCAACGGGAACATAACCCAGACCGATATTAACACCCAGAGTTGGCGCATGGCCGCCGCTGGTAACCCTCCCTACTTCGTGGCCGGACTCTTGAATCGGGTAGCCTGGGCGCGCTATTTCCCGTCCTTCCATCTGAAAACCGATAAGCTTGCGCTTGACACCCTGACGCTTGATCTCAAGCAAGGATTTCTTGCCCACGAAGTCGCCTCCATCGAAATCTACCAACCAGCCCAAATCAGCCTCAAAAGGATTGGTGCTGGAATCCATGTCCTGCCCGCATAGCAGCATGCCGGCTTCCAGTCGCAGGCTGTCGCGTGCCCCCAGACCACAGGGCTTCACACCCTGCTCGATGAACGACTCCCATAGCGGTAACGCCTTCGTTGCCTCGGTCACTATCTCGAAGCCGTCCTCTCCGGTGTATCCTGTTCTGGCCGCAGATACGCTCAGACCGGCTATCTTAGTTTCCGCATAGCCGAAGCGAGGCAGATGAGATACGCTTTGAAGAGCCTTCAGATGAGGAGCAACCCGACCTTGAACAGCCACCATCGCCGTATCGGCTGAGACATCCTCAATAAGCGCATGAGAGTCGGAGTCCGACCAGCGAGACAACCAATCAAGCTTCTCTTCAGTGTTGGCCGCGTTCCAGACTATTAGATAGCGGTCGGCACGCACACGGAATATCCATAGGTCGTCCAGGATCCCTCCGTTTTCCAGGCACATGAGCGAAAGTTGAGAAGAACCTACCTCCAGTTTTTGCGCCGGCCTGGTCAGTATCCTGTCAAGAAAGGCGCCCGCTCCCTTTCCCGTAACCCAAACCCGTCCCATATCGGAGACATCAAAGATACCCGCCGCAGAACGAACGGTCTTATGTTCCTCCAGAACAGAAGTGTACCATACAGGCAATTCCCAGCCGGCGAAATCTATCATCCTTGCTTTGAGTTGATGGTGCGCTTCGTTGAGCGGTGTCTTTTTCAGCGGTTTCATGATTCAGCTCTTCACAAAAGAGGTCCTAAGCAATTCCCCCCTTTTCCATTAAACAAAACGGGAGAATTCGTATAACACGAATTCTCCCCCTGTTTCTTTCCCTGAGAGATTATCCGCTCGCTATCGCGGCGGACTTGCCCCGTCGGTGAACTCGCACTGAGTTCTTTCCAGGGATTCAGTTTACGGCAGTCCTTTTGCCTGAGAGTTTCGAGGCTAGGATTCAACCCCTGCCTCTTGCACCTTCGGCTCCCTACACAGGATCTCTCCTACCGTAACGCAAGAACCTCGCTGCATTTTGTAGCACACGCCGCCATATTTGTCAATTTATCTTGACGCGATACGTAATGCTCCCTGGC
>SOJB01000136.1 GCA_004376695.1 Dehalococcoidia bacterium
GGCGAGCAACCTGTAACTGAGCCCAAGTTACCGCCAGGCGAGCGTGAGACCATAGTAGTTGTCGACTTCGGCTCTCAATACAGCATGCTCATCGCCAGGCGGGTGCGGGAATGCCAGGTTTACTGCGAGCTTGTGCCGCATGATGCGCCCTGGGAAAAGATAGCTCCTCTCAACCCGCGGGGATTTATCCTCTCGGGAGGTCCGGCCAGCGTTTGCGATCCCGGTGCTCCTTTGCCTTTGTCCTACATCTACGAAAGCCGCCTGCCTGTAATGGGCATTTGCTACGGGATGCTGGCCGTTGCCCACCACCTGGGCGGCGACGTGGCCCGCGGAGCAAAGCACGAATACGGGCACACGATCTTACACCTGAGTGCTGAGGACTGCCCTCTCTTTGCCGGCCTTCCTTCATCTTTCCCTGTGTGGATGAGTCATGGCGATCAGGTAATGGAGTTGCCTCCGGGTTTCAGGGCTCTGGCTTACAGTGAGAACTCGCCGTTCGCTGTCATAGGCAACGATAGCACCATATACGGACTGCAGTTCCACCCCGAAGTCGTTCACACAGCTGACGGGAAAGCCATATTCCAGAATTTCGTACTTCGAGTATGTGGCTGTAAGGGCAACTGGACACCGGCCAATTTCATATCTGAAAGCGTAGACAAAATCAAGGAGCAGGTGGGCGACGGGAGAGTGGTCTGTGCTCTTTCCGGAGGTGTCGATTCGGCAGTAGCTGCTACCCTCATTGACCGTGCCATTGGCAACAAGCTGACCTGCATATTCATCAACAATGGACTGTTGCGCCGTGATGAACCGGAAAGGGTGCTTAACACATTCAAGCGCAACCTGAAGATGGACATAGTTTATATAGACGCTGCCGACCGGTTCTTAGAACGGCTTAAGGGAGTTACGGATCCGGAGCAGAAGCGGCACTCAGTGGGAAACGAGTTCATACGGATTTTTGAGGAAGAAGCAGCCAAGTTAGGCAAGATTGATTTTCTGGCTCAAGGCACTCTCTATCCCGATGTCATTGAAAGCACGTCTCCGGAGACGAAAGCCGCTGTCAAGATAAAGAGCCACCACAATGTCGGTGGGTTGCCGGCCAAGATGAATTTCACCCTTATTGAGCCTCTGAGGCACCTGTTCAAGGACGAAGTTCGGCAGGTCGGGTTGGCTCTGGGGTTGCCTGAGGATATGATCTGGCGGCAGCCTTTCCCCGGACCGGGACTATCGATTCGCATCATCGGCGAAGTGACCCGGGAAAGACTGGAGATACTCCGGGCCGCTGACTCGATTCTGATGAATGAGATCAAGAATGCCAGGCTTTATCGCCAGCTATGGCAGAGCTTCGCCATACTTACCGATGTCAAGAGCGTTGGCGTCATGGGCGACTATAGAACATATGGGTACCTGTTGGCGATCAGAGCAATAACCAGCGAGGATGCCATGACCGCTGATTGGGCACGTCTGCCGCACAACCTTCTTGCCAGAATATCCGACCGCATAATCAACGAAGTGCCCAATGTCAACAGGATAGTCTATGACATCACCAGCAAGCCCCCGGCCACTATTGAATGGGAATAGCGGCTCAGCTTCCTGTCGTTCTGAGAATGGGCCTGGGCTTCCCTCAGAATGACAAAGGACGGCTAAGCGCCTGCAAACGGGAGTGAGATTAAGAAGGAGGGTGTTCAGAAACGTAGTTGCCCAGTTCATTGGGCAACCGGGCCTGATGAATCAGGCAACTACGAGAACGTGGAAGTGAAAGGCTTCCGAAATCCCGAGAGGTGAACGGGAAGTCGAAACGGGATAGCCTGAAGACTAAGAAGGAGGTGAAAGGTGAGTTACTCTTATGAAGAGACGAGCGACGAACAGCTCGACATACGGGACGATTTGGAGATGCTTCGCGATGCTCTGGCATACGAATTGCAGGCCATTAGCCAGTATGAGGAGCACCTACTATATCTGCAGAATGAAAAGGCTGCCACTGCGGTGGAGCATATTATCGAACAGGAAAAGGAGCATGTCGCTGAGCTCCTGAGACTGATTCAAACTCTCGATCCTGTTCAGGCCGAGAAACTCAAGAGGATTCTATAACGCCATGGCAAACCGAACTAAGTTAAAGGGTGTCAAGAAGAACAGAGGGAAGAACAAGAAGAAGAAGAAGGGATAGCTGTTCTCTGAAGCAGGGTTGGCTGTTCCCCGCGGCGTTCGCCATCGTTCGCAGTGATGTTTTCCAGAAACTGGTGTTGCCAAACCCGCGGACGGAATAGAGGACTTGGTACGACCGCGCTGTGCAGATTGACACGCGAGAGTGGGATGTGAAGGTACTGGTCATCGGTAGCGGAAGCAGGGAACACACTTTGGTGTGGAAGATTGCCCAGAGTCCCAGGGTGGAGAAAGTTCTGGCCGCCCCGGGGAATGCTGGCACAGCGGCTATCGCGGAGAATCTGGATTTGCGCCCCACAGATATAGAAGGCCTGGGCAAGGTGGCTGAGAAGAAAGGCATCGACCTTGCTGTGGTCGGTCCCGAAGCTCCGTTAGCAGCCGGCATAGTGGACTACTTCAACAGTCTGGATATCCCCGTTTTCGGCCCCACTGAAGCAGCCTCCCGGATAGAAGCAAGCAAGGGTTTTGCCCGGAATCTGATGGAGAAATACGGCATACCCTGCCCCAAAGGCGCTGTCTTCTCTTCTTATCGTGAGGCTCGTGAATATCTGCAGGAACGGCGTATGCCTGTCGTCATCAAGGCCGACGGACTGGCGGCCGGCAAAGGTGTCATCATTGCCAGTTCTGTGGTGGAAGCTGACAAAGCCCTCGCGGACATCATGGAAGCGAGGATTCTTGGCGCCGCCGGGGATAGAGTAGTAATCGATGAATATGTCCATGGCCGTGAGGTAAGCCTCATAGCTTTTACCGACGGCGAGACGGTCTCCGCCATGGTGCCGGCCTGCGACTACAAGAAAATCGGGGACGATGATCAGGGCCCCAACACCGGGGGCATGGGAAGCTACAGCCCTCCGGGTTTCTTCTCCGCTGCGATGACGGAAAAGGTAACCAGGGATGTTTTGCTATCCGCCGTCAAAGCCATGGCTAAGGAAGGCATACCCTATAAAGGGGTGCTCTACGCAGGGTTGATGGTTAGTGACGGAGAGCCTGTGGTGTTGGAGTTCAACGCTCGCTTTGGTGACCCTGAAACCCAGGTCGTTTTGCCGCTTCTCAAAACTGACCTCGTGGATGTAATTATGGCCGTGGTCGAGGGCAGCCTTGACCGGGTGAGGATAGAGTGGAGTTCCGAGGCTTGCGTGGGAGTGGTTATGGCTTCCGATGGTTATCCCGGTAGCTATAAAACCGGCTTTCCCATACAGGGGATAGGCAGTGTCGATAAGGACGTGCTGGTTTTCCATGCCGGAACTAGGCTGGGGAACGATGGCGATATCTGTACCGATGGCGGGCGAGTGCTCACGGTCGCAGGCGCGGGCAAAGACATAGGTGAAGCTCGAGAAAAGGTCTATGATAACATTAGACGCATCTCTTTTGACGGTTGCTACTATCGCAAGGACATTGCCTTGAGGGAGATACATAGTATAAACTCTATCCCCTGAGCACCAAGCCCCAGGCTTCTGGGTAATGGGATTCTCGGTTTAGAAGCTAGACGTTGGAATTCGGAGGTTAGTCGGCAATGCCATTAGTGGGTATAGTCATAGGGAGTAAGAGAGATACCGAGCTCATACAGCCGGCGCTGGACATGCTCAAGGAACTTGGCATTGAGCACGAGTTTTCCGTTATCTCAGCCCATAGAAATCCGCAAAGAGCGAGAGAGTACGGCCTGGAGGCAGAAAAGAGAGGGCTCAAGGTCATCATCGCGGCTGCGGGTTACGCCGCTCACCTTCCCGGTGTCCTGGCCAGTTGGACAACCTTGCCTGTGATCGGCGTACCCCTGCCTACGAGTGAGCTTAAGGGCATGGATGCTTTGCTTTCAGTAGTCCAGATGCCGGGGGGAGTTCCGGTAGCCTGCACGGGTATCGGGGCAAGCGGGGCAAAGAACGCCGCCCTCCTTGCGGTCCAGATTCTAGGTCTGGAGGATAGAGAGATAAGAGAAGCCTATCGTAAATACAAACAAGAGTTGGCAAAAGGATGATATGATCGAGCGTTACTCCAGGCCTCAGATGGTGAAGATCTGGTCTGAGGAAAGCAAGTTTGACAATTGGCTGAAGGTGGAGATAGCCGTCTGCGAAGCCTGGGCCGAACTGGGTGAGATCCCCCGGGAAGCCATCCCCGGGATAAGGAAAGCCAGCTATAACCTGGACCGTATCGCTGCGTTTCTGAAGGTGACCCACCATGACGTGACCGCTTTTCTTAACTCCGTGGCTGAAAGCCTGGGTGAGGAGTCGCGCTTCATACATCTCGGGCTCACTTCCTCAGACGTTTGGGATACGGCCCTCGGTCTGCAGTTGACCCAGGCGGCGGATATACTGGCCGAAGACGTGGCCGGGCTCATATCGGTTCTGAAGAACAAAGCTATCGAACACAAGTACACCATTATGATGGGACGAACTCATGGTGTTCATGCTGAGCCGACCACCCTGGGCCTGAAGATGGCCCTATGGACTGAAGAGATGAAGCGTAATGCTCAAAGGCTGGCCGAAGCTAAGATGATCATCTCGGTAGGCAAAATATCCGGAGCGGTGGGAACTTATGCCACTGTATCTCCTCAGGTTGAGGAGATAGCTTGCGCCAGGTTAGGGCTTGCTCCAGCCCCGGTATCAAACCAGATACTTCAGCGCGATCGTCATGCTCAGTTCCTGACTACTCTGGCCATAGTGGCCGGCTCCCTGGAGAAATTCGCCACTGAGATCAGGAGTCTCCAGCGAACGGAGATTCGCGAAGTTGAAGAGCCATTTGAAGCAGGACAGACGGGCTCCTCAGCGATGCCCCACAAGAGAAATCCGGAACTCTGCGAGCGCATCTGTGGACTGGCACGGTTAGTAAGAGGCCATGCCTTGGTCTCTATGGAGAACATCGCCTTATGGCATGAACGTGATATCAGCCACTCATCGGCAGAACGGATTATCCTGCCTGACTCGTGTCTGGCGGTGGATTACATGCTATCCATATTTACTGCAGTGATGAGAGGACTTAAAGTCTATCCCGAGAACATGCGTGGCAACATCGAGCTCACCCAGGGACTGATCTTCTCCCAGAGAGTGCTCCTGGCACTAATAAGCAAAGGCCGGACGCGGGAAGAAGCCTACAGAATAGTGCAGGATAATGCTATGGAAGCATGGCAGGGCAGGAAGAGCTTTCTGGCGCTGCTCCAGAAGGATAGGCGGATAGCAAACAGCTTAGCCGGAGATGAGCTGAAATCTCTTTTCGACTACGATTACTATCTGAAACACGTAAACACGGTTTTCGAGCGATTGGGATTCACTGAAGGCGAATGCGGAGAGAAATCGGGTAGTGCCGAGTCGGCTTAGTTGGCGTCTGGGGCACCATAGTATTGAGTGGCGTTAACTTCGTTCCTCCTGTCATAGCGTACAACCGAACGGAATAGAAAGATGAAAACCGCACGAGAATACATCGATAGCATGAAGAGAATGCGTTTCGAACTCTACATGTTTGGAGAGCAGGTCACCACACACGTGGATAACCCCATTATCAGACCTGCGATGAACTGCATGGCTGCTACATACGAACTTGCCGAAGACTCGAAATTCCCGCAATACCAGGAGCTCATGACGGCCACCTCTCATCTGACGGGGAAGAAGATAAACCGCTTCTGCCACATTCATCAGAGCGTCGAAGACCTGGTCAACAAGTCAAAGATGGGTAGGGTACTGGGTGCCTATACGGGCTCTTGCTTTCAGCGTTGCGTCGGGATGGACGCATTAAACGCTCTATCGATGGTGACTTACGACATTGACGGGAAGTACGGCACTGGATACAACAGTCGCTTCCTGAAATTCTTGAGATATGTACAGGATGAAGACCTGGTCTGTGATGGTGCAATGACAGATGCCAAGGGTGACAGAGGTCGTCGCCCATCAGAGCAGGCTGATCCCGACCAGTATCTTCACGTGGTGGAGGAGAAGCCGAACGGCATTGTAGTTCGCGGAAACAAGATGCACCAGACGGGAGCTGTCAACTCGCATGAAATCATCTGCATGCCGACCAGGGCTATGCTTGAAGAAGATAAGGACTATGCTATTGTCTTTGCCTTGCCGAGCGACAGTCAGGGAATCATATACATATATGGCAGACAGCCATGCGACACGAGAAAGATAGAGAGCCCGAACATGGATGTCGGCAACGTTCTTTACGGTGGACAAGAGTGCATGGTTGTCTTTGACGACGTGTTTGTTCCCTGGGAGCGGGTCTTCATGTACAAGGAGTATGACTTCGCCGGTGACCTGGTAGAGAAGTTCGCTTCCTATCACCGCCAGAGCTACGCCTGTAAGTCGGGCATGGGCGATGTCTTGATTGGCGCCAGTCAGTTGATTGCTGAATATCAGGGCACTTCAAAAGCTTCCCATATCAGGGACAAGATCATCGACATGATTCAGCTAAACGAGACCATGATGTCTTGCAGTCTTGCCTGTGCTTACGAAGGACACAGAGAAGGTTCAGGAACTTACTTCGTAGACGTCTTAAGAGCCAATGTATCTAAACTGAATGTGGCGAGATTTCCCTATGACATAGCCAGGCTGGCCCAGGACATCGCGGGCGGCGCGATAGCGACGATGCCTTCTGAGAAGGACCTTAAGCACCCCAGGATAGGCAAGTATGTTGCTAAGTATCTGCAGGGCGTTGAGCGTATCCCGGTGGAGAATCGTATTCGTATGTTACGGCTGATTGAAAACCTCACGATGGGTCTAGGAGCGGCATGTTATCTGGCAGAATCGATGCACGGTGCCGGATCCCCTATGGCGCAGAGGATTATGATCGCCAGACAGACCGATGTGGAGAGAATGAAGGGCAGCGCGAAGAGACTGTGCGGCATTGACCCCTAGCCGCCGGCTTGAAGACGAGCAACTCCCTTGCTCATCTAGAGAGACACAAGAGCAGGCTTGCTGAATTGTCACTTGGCGTATAAGAGCCTGATCGGAGGAAATCATGAGTAGTGGTCCGGCAGTCTTAATGAATGCAAACTTGCCTCTGCCTTTGTTTCGGCGTGGGAAGGTAAGAGATGTTTATGATATGGGTGACAGACTACTCATCGTCTCAACGGATCGCATCTCTGCGTTTGATGTTGTGCTACCATGCGGCATCCCTGACAAAGGAAAGGTTCTCAACCAGCTTTCTGCCTTTTGGTTCCAGAAAACAGCTCATATGCTGCCTAACCATCTTGCCAAGGTAGTTGATAGCAATGTCGTTCTGAACGAAGTGAAGAACCTCTCCGGCCATGCGGGTCAGTTCCCGGACACTCTTATCGGCTGCTCCATGCTTGTGGCTAAGGCTGAACGCGTCCCTGTAGAATGCGTCGTTCGGGGCTATCTAGCCGGCTCGGCATGGGAGGAATACAGGGAGACGGGGAGAGTTGGCGATGTTAGTCTGCCCCCGGGAATGAAGGAAAGCCAGGAATTGCCCCAGCCCATCTTCACGCCGACCACCAAGAGCGATACAGAGCATGACCGCCCTTTGACGAGTGAGGACATAAAGGACCTCGGGATTGAAGATCTTCTTGAGGAGCTAGAACGAAAGAGCCTGCTCATCTACGGCTACGCTCGAGATTATGCCAAACGCAGGGGCATAATAATCGCTGATACTAAGTTTGAGTTTGGCTTCATCAAGGGTCAGTTAGCCCTTATTGACGAACTACTAACTCCGGACTCGAGTCGCTTCTGGGATGCCGGCCAACATGAGCCGGGAGCTTCGCAGTCCAGCTTTGACAAACAGCCCATTCGCGACTGGCTTTCAGGTTCGGGATGGGATAAGAAACCACCGGCGCCCATGCTGCCGCAAGAGGTAATCGAGGGGACATCGAAGAGGTATCGGGAGGTGTACCTCAAGCTAACGGGTGGCATCCTCGCAGGCTGACGAGACGGCTGCTGTCAGCGGAAGCAGGCAGCCCCTTCACTAGAAGAAATAAGAAGAGCGAGCTTCAAACTTTGAAGCTCGCTCCTGAATATCGCTATTCAGCTGTAAATCACCCCTACTCTTCCACTTTAGCTTCCGGCTAAACTACCGTTGCCCCATTCTTTGGAGCCTTGCCTCATAGACGAAGAGCTCGGGGCTTCCATGTGCTCTCTGGCAATGCATCCTATCCATCGAGGTCCACTCCTGGCTACGTTGCCAGAAAGCCTCGATCAGGAAACATCCATCGGCATAACCAAGCTTCTCTTCGTGTCATGCCCCACCTCCTTGCCAGGCACTGACCCTTGTTACCCAGCGAGTATATCCTAGCATAGTACACAGATTGTGTCAAGACCCGGAAGTACTGGGGTCTACGTTGGAAGGTGTGAGCTTTGATCAGCTTCGTCGTGCGTTGAAATGGAAGATCCCCCACGAAAGCACTGAGGAGACCGCTGAGAATCCGGGTTTCTTCACCGCCAGGTGAATAGAGAGGCGGCAGGGTATAGCTTTGTAGAGATTCCTTTGGACAATGTCTAGCCGTCGCGCTAAAATCTAGTTGTTTGCTTTTTGACGCCCGAATGGGGTCGTGCTATATGAAGGCGAGATGAGAACCCTGCTAAGGTTAATGGGCTTCGTCAAGAAATACCGGCTGCGGTTGCTTCTGGCGTTTATCTGCATGCTGGCAAGCTCAGCCTTCATGCTGGTCATACCGTGGTTGATTGGTGAAGCGGTCGAGACAGTGTTGAGGCAGGGTGAGCGCAGTCAGCTGATATGGCTGGCTGTGGCTCTGGTTGGAGCTGGTGTCCTGAGAGGTGTGTCGGCCTTCGGGACTGGCTACCTGGCCGAAGCGGTATCTCAGGGAACGGCCTACGATGTCAGAAATGCTCTCTACGACAAGCTGCAGCGACTGAGTTTTGCCTTTCACGACCAGGCTCAGACAGGAGAGCTTATGTCACGGGCCACTGCCGATGTCGAAGCAATACGCATGTTCTTCGGAAGGGGCTTGCGGGGTTTACTCCAGATATCCATCCTCTTCGCAGGCATCTCTTATCTCCTATTCTCGCTGAACTGGCAGCTGGCGCTGTTGACTCTGGTTTTCCTGGTGGCGGTCGGCTGGCGGGCAGTTGCTGTCAGCAGGCGTCTCCGTCCCATCTGGTTGAAAGTCCAACAGTTATTGGCGCGCCTGGGCACTATTCTGGAGGAAAACCTCACCGGGGTGAGGACGGTAAGAGCTTTCGCACACGAAGAGAAAGAGAGCGGGAAGTTCTCCACCCAGGCAACGCTGCTCTACGATCAGCGTATTAAGGCTACTCGTCAGGTCGCTTTCAACACGTCCCTCATGGTGTTCCTTGTAACCGTACCCGTAGCTCTGATTCTGTGGTATGGTGGACGCCAGGTGGTAGCCGGTGCCATGACTATAGGAGGGCTCACCCAATTCATCTTGTATGTGACCATGATGGCAATGCCGGTGCGCCGCCTGGGGTTCATCACGAATGTCTTCTCCCGCGCTGTATCAGGCGGGCAACGCGTACTGGAGATACTGGATACCGAATCAGTGGTTCGGGAGAAACCCGATGCTATTGAGCTTGACGGCAAGAGGGAGAGGGTCCGTTTTGAAAACGTCAGCTTCAGCTATGATTCGCCAGTTCCTATACTGAAGAACGTTAGCTTCAGCGTACAGCCGGGGGAATTGGTGGCTCTGGTGGGCGGCCTGGGCAGTGGCAAGAGCACTATTGCCCACCTCATCCCCAGATTCTACGATGCGAGCAGCGGGACTGTCACCATTGATGGTATTAACGTCCGTGACGTCACTCTGGCCTCACTACGCAGGAACGTAGGGATAGTACAGCAGAACACCTTCCTGTTTTCAGCTACGATTCGGGACAACATCGCCTACGGCACAGTAAATGCCGACATGGAGCAAGTAGTGGCTGCGGCCAAGGCGGCTCAGCTCCATGATTTTATTGAGAGCCTTCCTGACGGCTATGAAACCTGGGTCGGCGAACGAGGTGTCACCCTCTCCGGCGGTCAGAAACAACGACTGGCTATAGCCCGTACCCTGCTCATAGATCCCGGCATCCTTATTATGGATGATTCCACGTCCAGCGTGGACGCGGGTACCGAGCATCTCATCCGCCGTGCCCTGGATGAGCTAATAAAGGGGCGCACTACCTTCATTATTACCCATCGCCTGCCCATCATCAAGAACGCGGACCTTATCCTGGTGCTTGAGGATGGTCAGGTAGTGGAGCGAGGTAAACATAGCGAACTCATGGCCAGGAATGGGCTTTATCGACAGGTATATGAGGCGCAGCTCTCTGGAATCGAGGACTCCGGAGAAGATCCTCAAGACTCAAGATAACTAAGATTCGTGAGGAAGGTATAAGAAGAAGTGAGCACGCATAAGGGGGGAGGTCACCACAGGGGCGCTCAGCCTCATAGCACCTTCGATTCAGATAAGGTGCTGGGCAAAATATACGACGCCAGGGTTGTACGACGGCTGCTTAAATACCTGGCGCCGGTCAGATCACAGTTAGCCTTGGGAGCCATCGGAATGGCGATGCGTTCTCTCGCTACCATAGCTGTGCCCGCCTTGGTCGGTATGGCTGCGGACCGCATGCAAACCGCTATACAAACCGGTGATCTCGGTGGGCTGAATACTATCGTCATCATGGCTGGTGGCGTGGCATTGCTGGGCTGGGGTGGTCGATATCTGGAAGAACTATACTTGGGCTATGTCGGGCAGGGGATACTCTTTAGAATGCGCACTGAGATGTTTGACCACCTGCAGAAGCTCTCGCTGGGCTTCTTCGACCGCAACAAAGTGGGCAGGATCATGTCCCGTGTGCAAAACGATGTGCAACAAATACAGGAGCTTCTTGCCAGCGGGATGCTTAACGTCATCACCAGCGCCCTAACCCTGGTGGTAATAGCCTGCGTCATGATTATCATGAACACCCGACTGGCACTGCTCACCCTTACGGTGGTGCCGGCATTAGCAGTAGCGGCATTCATATGGCAGAAATACGCTCGCCGCGCCTTCATCAAGGTGAGGCGGGCTATTGCGACTGTCAATGCTCAGCTTCAAGAAGGTATAGCCGGGGTACGAGTAACCCAGAGCATGACCCGGGAGGACGTCAACTCTGGGCTATTCGATAACGTGAATAGGGAGCATTACAGTGCCAATGTCAGGGCAGCCAGGCTACAAGCGGTCATGTGGCCTATAGTTGAAATACTGACCGCCATCGGCACGGCCCTGGTCGTTTTCTTCGGTGGGTCTCAGGTGCTGGCTGGGGAGATGAGTATCGGTGTTCTGTTAGCCTTTGTGCTTTATGTTAGACGCTTCTTTGACCCCGTACTTGAACTCGCTATGGAGTATGTTGAAATCCAGCGGGCTATGGCATCGGGAGCGCGTATCTTTGAACTGCTTGACGTCGAACCTGAGATCATCGATGTTCCTCAGGCATTTGACTTACCCCCGGCAAAGGAGATTAGGTTTAAGGGAGTTAGTTTCAGCTATGCAGCCGGTGTCGAGGTCCTTCACAACATAGACCTGACCGTCAACCCTGGAGAGACAGTGGCTATAGTGGGGCGAACCGGGGCAGGCAAAAGCAGCTTAGCGAACCTGATAACTCGCTTCTACGAAGTAGATCAGGGAGAGGTGATTGTGGATGGCCACAACGTGAACTCAGTTACCCAGCAGTCATTGAGGCGTCAAATAGGTGTTGTGACTCAGGATCCCTTTCTCTTCTCCGGCAGCATAGAGGAGAATATCCGGTACGGACGCCCCGAAGCGAGTCGCCAGGAGGTTATCGAGGCAGCAAAAACGGCACGGGCTCATGATTTTATCTCCCGTTTGGAGCGCGGCTACGAGAC
Source organism: Dehalococcoidia bacterium (assembly GCA_004376695.1). GTDB lineage: Bacteria > Chloroflexota > Dehalococcoidia > GIF9 > AB-539-J10 > RBG-13-51-36. The sequence goes on from SOJB01000136.1 coordinate 11,941, forward strand.
GCAAGTGGGGGAGAGGGGTGAGAACCTCAGCGCAGGACAACGCCAGTTTGTCTGCCTGGCGCGGGCGATCCTGGCTAATCCGCCCATCCTGGTATTGGACGAAGCCACCTCCAGTGTGGATACCAACTCTGAACGTCTTATGCAGAAGTCGTTCCGCCGCCTGATGAAGGGGCGTACCTGCCTCATTATCGCCCACAGGCTCTCCACCGTGACTAGGGCTGACCGAATTGTGGTCCTTGAGCAAGGAAGAATCGTTGAGGAAGGCTCTCACGGGGAACTCCTGGCCAAAAGGGGTCTCTACTATGGAATGTTCGGGGCGTTAACTGCACAGGGCCCGGAACCGGAAAGCGCTTGACGAAGAATCATGAAGCCTGCCCTTATGTCGCCCGGTCGAGGCGGAGCGACATAGCTCTAACAATGATTGCGCCCAAGAAAGCGGTGTCCTCGGCAACTTC
>SOJB01000028.1 GCA_004376695.1 Dehalococcoidia bacterium
GACCACCGAAAACCGCTCATGGATTTGGAACATGGTAACTTACCCGACCCGGTGGCGGAAGCTGTCAGGCTCGTCCTCAGAGAGCAGGACAAATTAGATGAACGGTTGAGAATCTTGGAGAGCGCCAGCGGAATAGCGTCTCCCAGAGACGAATTACCGGAGAAGATAATGATAGAAACGCTATTCAACCAGGGAGGGGGAATATGAGATTTGAGACGTTGGCCATTCATGCCGGGGACAGGCCGGATGCCGCCACCGGTGCCATCTCTGTACCCATCTACCAGACTTCGACCTTCGTGTTTGAGGATGTGGGCAAGACGAGAGGGTGGGATTACTCCCGCATGGCCAATCCGACCAGGAGCGTCCTGGAGGCTACCCTTGCCCAACTCGAAGGAGGGAAAGCAGGCTTTGCCTTCGCCAGCGGGATGGCCGCTGAGACGACTGTCATGCATCTTCTGAAAGCAGGCGACCATGTGGTCTCACTTGACGATATGTACGGAGGAACCTACACGCTATTTCAAGGCGTAATGAATGCCTTTGGGCTGGAATTCACCTTTGTGAGAATGGACAACAAGCAGACGATTGAGGCGGCGATAAGGCCCAATACCAGAATGCTTTGGCTGGAGACTGTGTCCAATCCACTGCTCAACGTCATTGACCTGGAGATGGTCGTTGATATTGCCAAGAGACGTACGCTGCTGACAGTAGCAGACAATACCTTTGCCACTCCCTATTTCTTAAGGCCGATTGAATATGGCGTTGACCTTGTCGTCCACTCCACCAGCAAGTATCTCAACGGACACTCTGACGTTATCGGCGGTGCTGTGGTGACCGCTACCGATGAACTAGCTCAGCGGATGCAGTCTTTACTCACCGCTATGGGCACATGTGCCTCACCTTTTGATTGCTGGCTGGTGCTTCGGGGAATTGAGACCCTGCCAGTAAGAATGAAGCAGCATGAAGAGAATGCCATGGCCGTAGCCAGCTATCTCAAAGAACAGCCAGCAGTAAGGCGGGTGCTCTATCCGGGGCTCGAATCCCACAAGGGACACGAAATCGCCAGCAGGCAGATGAAAGGATTCGGTGGAGTAGTGTCTCTTGAACTCAAGGGTGGAGTTGAGAGCGTGAACGCCTTTCTGAGAAATCTGAAGGTCTTTTCTCTGGCAGAATCGCTGGGTGGCCTGACTTCACTGGCCGGGCAGTCGGCTACCACGAGCCATGTCGCAGTGCCCAAGGAGTATAGGGAAAAAGTAGGGATTACCGATGAACTGATTCGGCTATCTGTGGGCCTGGAAAACATTGACGATTTGATCGAGGATCTGGAGCAGGCAATCAGGATAGCGCAAATGGAAGCTTGATTTGATGAGGCTACATCAGGTGGTGCTCACGAGAGAGAGGTAACAGTAGATGTCTGACGAGACCAAGACAGTAGTCCTTCCGGTGACTGGCATGACCTGCGCCTCTTGCGCGGCCGCTATCGAGGAAGGGCTTTCTAAGCTGCCGGGGGTCTCTCGGGTCAATGTCAACGTAGCCACCGAAGCCGTATCCATCCAATACGATCCGAGCCAGGTCGATATCAGGGGGTTGGTGGGTGCGATTTCGCAGGCCGGCTACGGTGTAGGCCTGGAGAGAGCGACCTTCAATGTAGGCGGGATGACCTGTGCCTCCTGTGCAGCCAACATTGAGAATGCCCTGGGGAAGGTGCCGGGAGTAGTTTCAGCCAGCGTCAACTTAGCCAGCGAAAAGGCCACCGTCAGTTACCTGAGGGGCGAGGCCGGCCTGGCTGAGTTCAGGCGGGCGGTGGAATCGGCCGGCTATTCGGTGGCGAGTGAGACAGAAGAGGAGAGGGTTGACGAAGACATATCGAAAGTCCAGGTGGCCAGGAGGCGGTTCCTGTCCGCGTTGATTCCTGCGATTGTGGTGATGGTCTTGATGATGGTTCATTTCATGGTCATCGAGATTCCTGGGTACCGGCTGATCATCGCCCTCATCGGATTTCCCGTGGTGTTCCTGGCTGGTTGGCCTACACATAAGGCCTCGTGGAGAGCTATCCGCCGCCGTCGAGCTAATATGGATGTCCTTATCTCTCTCGGTTCGGTTCCACCCTATTTTATGGGCATAGCAGCCTTTGTCTGGCCCGCTCCCAGCTTCATCGAAATGGCGATCACAATTGTTACCTTCCACCTGCTAGGTCGGTTCCTGGAAGTCAGGGCTAAAGGGCGAGCCTCTCAGGCAATCAAGAAGCTACTGCAATTGGGGGCCAAGACGGCTCGCATCTTGGTGGATGGCCTGGAGAAAGAGATAGCCATCGAAGCGGTACAAGTAAACGACATTATGATTGTCAGACCGGGCGAGAAGATTCCCACAGACGGGGTGATAGTAGAGGGGAAAAGCGCTATTGACGAATCTATGGCTACCGGCGAATCAATGCCAGTGAACAAAGAAGTGGACGACAAGGTGATCGGTGCCACCATAAATCAGCAGGGCCTGCTAAAGGTAAAGGCAACCAGGATAGGTAAGGACACCTTCTTAGCTCAGGTCATCAAAATGGTCGAGGAATGCCAGGGCTCCAAGGTTCCCGTCCAGGAATTCGCTGACAGGGTAACCAGCTATATGGTGCCGAGTGTACTGGGAATAGCTCTGTTGACGGGTATCAGCTGGCTTCTCTTCCCTGACTTCTTTATGAGAATTATTGTCTGGGGTGCTTCTTTTCTTCCCTGGATAAACCCGGAACTGGGGACTGTTACTCTGGCCATCTTTGCCAGTATCGCGGTCCTGGTCATAAGCTGTCCTTGCGCCCTGGGTTTGGGGACTCCCACAGCTTTAATGGTGGGCACTGGCATGGGTGCTGAGAGGGGAGTCTTGTTCCGTCACGGAGAGGCTATTCAAACCATGAACGCGGTCCGCACCATTGTTTTTGACAAGACGGGGACTCTGACAAAGGGTAAGCCCGAGGTTACCGAGATTGTCACAAACGGCGCGTTCCACGAGAAGGATATTCTTTATCTCGCCGCCGGCCTGGAGCAGGGCTCAGAGCATCCACTGGGGCAGGCCATTGTTGCGGAAGCCAGCGAACGGGGGATTCATCTAGCTAAGGTGGAGGGTTTTGAGGCCATTGTGGGCAAAGGAACAGAAGGCAAGGTGGATGGCAGGAAAGTCCTGGTCGGAAACCAGAAACTGATGACGGACTCTCAGATAAGCTTCAGCCGGTTCGGGAACAAACTGGCTGGACTGGAGGATGAAGCCAAGACCGCCATGCTGGTAGCGGTGGATGGCGAGGTAGCAGGCATCATTGCCGTGGCCGACACTCTGAAGGAAGACTCAATTCAGGCCGTCGCCGAGCTTAACAAGATGGGGCTGGAGACGGCGATGATAAGCGGGGATAACCAGAGAACCGCCAGCGCCATTGCCAAGCAGGTAGGAATCACGCGGGTGCTCGCTGAAGTCCTGCCCCAGGACAAGGTAGCCGAGATCCGGCGTCTGCAGGAGAAGGTTGGGATGGTCGCTATGGTGGGCGACGGCATCAATGATGCTCCGGCTCTTACCCAGGCGAACGTAGGAATAGCTATAGGGACTGGAACCGACATTGCCATTGAATCGTCCGATATAACTCTGGTGAGAGGAGATTTGAGCGCTGTGGTTACCGCAGTCAATCTTTCCCGGGCCACCTTCAGGAAGATCAAGCAAAACTACTTCTTGTCCTGGATATATAACGGGCTGGCTATCCCCCTGGCAGTAATCGGGCTGTTACATCCGATGATCGGGGTGGCGGCGATGGCCACTAGCTCTGTCAACGTGGTTACCAATTCCCTGCGCCTGAGGAAGGCTAGGGT
>SOJB01000109.1 GCA_004376695.1 Dehalococcoidia bacterium
TTGCAGGCAACGCAGGGATTGGGAGTCCGCCCTTGCTGGTATTCCTGGCAGAAGTAGTCAATAATACAGAGCTCAAATTCCTTCTGTAGGTCAATCTGATGGTAGGGAATGTCTAAAATGCGGCAGATATTCTCCGCCCGACGTGCCTGGTGGCCCAAGCGGGGAGACTCCCAGAGACGCATATGTATGCCTATCACGTCGTAGGCGGCTTCTTTCAACAACAAAGCAGCCACGGAAGAATCTACGCCTCCGCTCAAGGCCACGGCTACCTTTGCTTTGTGCATACCGTTCGATGCCGAGTTCTCGGTGTGACAAAAACGGTCAGGCTGAGAAGTTGGGCAATAGCTTACTCACCGTCTCCCAGATAATGTCAGCGATTTTCTGTTTTGGTAGCGAGGCATCTATCACCAGCCAGCGGTCAGGGTCGGCGGCGGCCAGCTTGACATAACCCTCCCCCACGCTGCGGTGGAATGATAACGCCTCCTGCTCGAAGCGGTCTTCCAGGCTGCGCCTTCGCATAAGTCCCTGTTCAGGTGAGATATCTAAAAGGATAGTAAGGTCCGGTCTAAGGTTCTGTGTTGCTATCTTGTTGACCATCTCGATAACGGTCAAATCAAGTCCCCGCCCGTAGCCTTGATAGACCAAGGTAGAGTGAACAAAGCGGTCGCAGATAACTACTTTGCCTTGCTCTAAAGCAGGACGGATTAGCTCAGCTACTAATTGGACACGGGAAGCAGCAAAGAGAAACAGTTCAGCTCCGGGCGCAATAGGTGTTCCCTGTTTCCTCTTTAGCACCCTTCTCAACTCGTTTCCCAGGGCAGTGCCTCCCGGCTCGTGGGTCAATACCGCCGGGATGTTGTGCTCCTGAAGCTTCTTCAACAAGAGCTTAGCTTGAGTGCTTTTGCCGGAGCCTTCCCCACCCTCAAAAGTGATAAACAGCGCCAAGGTCTACCTCGATCTCCTTTTGTCGCCACGTTCCGTGGTCCGGTTACCACCGTCGAGGCCGCTCCGTCCGGCTAACAGACGCTGCAGATGATGCACGTAGGCAGGTTGACTGTCGCGGGGATAGAGGACGTTCAGGCATTGCCTCATTTGAGCGACATTATTGCTCTTAAGGACGTAAATTGGTGTACCCATTGCTTCGGCATCGCGTATCTTTTGTGGCTTGCGGCGGTAATAGCTTCGGGTAGTGAGGAAGAGGTCAGCTTGCTCGAGGTCAGCGGCGATTTTCAGTTCCTTCCGCTCTTCCTTTGCGATTTGCTCCAATCGAAACCGATTAGCGCCGAAGAGGTAAAATCGAAGTGGCTTTTCCTGCTGCTTCTCTTCCTTGCTCTCCCAGATGAGAGGGGATGTTATCGCCTCCCTTTTTACCTCTTCACCTTCATCCATCCAGCGCACTTCGGCCTTGGGGGGCCGCCCGTGTAAGAGAGCATCGACTGCCGCAGTCACGTCAGGATGTATGGTTACCCTGTAATAGCCTACAAGTTCCACGACTATGTCAAAGGTGGGCGGAGCCTTGCGCTCGAGAATGGATTTCTGTGTGTGCCGTCGTCTGGCTTCTTCATCTCCCAGCGTAACCGTCTGGATGCCCCCAACAAGGTCAGACAGAGTAGGATTCATTATCAGGTTCTCCAGAGCGTTTCCGTGTGCCGTGCCCACCAATTGCACTCCGCGCTCAGCGATAGTGCGAGCCGCCTGAGCTTCAAGCTCAGTGCCTATTTCATCGATAATGATGACCTCAGGCATATGATTCTCTACAGCTTCAATCATCACCGCATGCTGCTCAGTGGGAGCGGCCACCTGCATCCGGCGGGCATGCCCGATCGCGGGATGAGGAATGTCTCCATCCCCGGCGATTTCATTGGAGGTGTCGATTACGATGACCCGTTTCTTGAAGTCATCAGCCAGCACCCGCGCCACCTCTCGCAGCATAGTGGTCTTACCTATACCGGGCCGCCCCAGTAGGAGCACGTTCTTCTCTGATTCGATGAGGTCCTGAATCATCCTGACGGTACCGAACACAGCCCTGCCCACACGGCAGGTCAAGCCAATGACGTGGCCATTTCTATTGCGTATCGCTGATATGCGGTGAAGGGTGTGATTGATCCCGGCGCGATTATCCCCGGTGAACTCGCCAATGCGCGATACTATGTAATCAATGTCGGCCTGGCTCACCTCCCGGGAGTTAAGGACCAGTTCTCTGTGGGGAAAGCGCGCTTCGGGGAGGCGTCCCAAATCCAGGACTACCTCCAGCAGTTCGTTATGGTCCGGCTGTTCGTAGAGCGGCTCACGGATATGGAGCGGCAAGATATCAAGCAGCGCATCCAGATCGTCAGTGACTACCCTTCGTAAATGCATGTCTGCCATCAAGACTGAGAAAATAGCTGTGAAATCTGAAATCGCCAGTTAATTCAGGATGAAAAGAGGAGGCAAGGCAATTCCCCTGCCTGGCCGCCACTATCGCGCCGTCTGGTAATTGACATAATATCTCTACTCCGGCCGCCACGGCTCTGATTACCGGGGCTCGGATGAAGACGCCGGGGAAGGGATGGTCGCCGAGTGCCGGAATCGAGAGCTCCGACTCGAAGCTGTCTACCTGCCGGCCAAAGGCATTCCGCTCGACCTCGATATTCATGATTCCCAGGCTTCCATCGGCTGAATTGGTCACTGTCTTGGCCAGCAGCACCATACCGGCGCAGGTTCCCCACACAGGCAGGCCCTGATAGGCCAGTTCTGTTACTGGCTCAATTAGAGCGTATTCCGTCATAAGTCTGTTGAGGGTGGTGCTCTCGCCACCAGGGATTACGAGTCCGTCTAGTTCATCCAGTTGGGAAGGCAAACGTACGGGAAAGGCATCAACATCGAGACGGGACAACATTGCTATGTGTTCGGCAAAATCCCCCTGCAGCGCTATGACACCTATTCGCACCTACCACCCTCTGTTGGCCAGAAGTTCCTGCTGGGGGATGGCTTTTACGTCCAGACCTGCCATGGCTGTTCCCAGACCTTTAGATACCTCGGCCACTATAGCGGGGTCCTGGTAGTGAGTGGTAGCTTTAACAATAGCCTGCGCTCTGGCCGTCGGGTCGGTCGATTTGAAAATCGCCGAGCCAACAAACACTCCCTCGGCCCCGAGTTGCATCATCAAGGCAGCGTCCGCAGGCGTAGCTATGCCCCCTGCGGCGAAGTTCACGACAGGTAACCTCCCTGTCTTGTGCACCTCCATTACTGACTCGAGAGGAGCACCGAGGGCTTTTGCTTCAGCCACCAGTTCCTCCTCAGGTAAGACCTGAAGCCTGCGAATTCCATCCTGAAGCGCTCGCATGTGTCTTACAGCTTCGACTATGTTGCCTGTTCCAGCCTCGCCCTTGGTGCGAATCATGGCCGCCCCTTCCGCAATGCGACGTAGCGCCTCGCCCAGGTCTCGGCAGCCGCAGACAAAAGGAACCTTGAAATCGTGTTTCCAAATGTGATGGCTTTCGTCGGCGGGAGTAAGGACTTCGGATTCATCAACGAAGTCAACACCCAGCGCTTGTAGCAGCTGAGCCTCAACGAAGTGACCGATGCGGCATTTGGCCATTACCGGGATGCTCACCGTTTCCATGATGGCCGTAATCACACTTGGGTCGGCCATGCGGGCCACTCCACCGGCGGCGCGGATATCCGCCGGCACTCGCTCCAAGGCCATAACGGCGCAGGCACCGGCATCCTCGGCAATCTTGGCCTGCTCCGGGGTGACCACGTCCATAATCACCCCGCCCTTCAGCATCTGGGCAAGCCCCGTCTTAGCCTTCCAGGTGCCCTTCTCCATCA
>SOJB01000005.1 GCA_004376695.1 Dehalococcoidia bacterium
GCTCTGAATCCGACTTTCTCGTAGAGTCTTATGGCTTTGGTTGGGTTGTAGTCGTCCACGCCCAACATCGCACTGGTCATGCCTTTGACCTTAAGGCTTTCAAGGCCATGTAGCATCAGCCTCACTCCTATGCCTGTTCTTCTGCATGTCTTCAAGACCCCGATCGTAAAAACCTCCCCGGCCTTCACCTTCTTCTCAAGGTTGTATTTCTCGTCTATGCCAACACCGATGTAGCCGATGCTCTCACCGTTAAGCACGGCGAAGAAAACCTCCTGTTCCTTGAGGTATGGATTGGAGAATAAGAAGTGGCGTGTCTCCTCCAATGTTTCGGGACGGTAATTGAAGTGTTCCTCGAAGGTTTCATTGATGAGCCAGTTAAACAGCGTTATATCCTCATCCAGGTCTTTCTGGAGAGGTCTAATGGCTACTTCCTTGTTCTCGCCGATGTTCCGCGAAACGTTTGCGAAGTCTATCTCCATCATGCTGCCCACTCGAACATGTTTGAACTCCAACGTTTCCAAAAGCTGTATGTGATCTCTCTCCCTGGAATCAGCCCACGCCTGCGCGGTTGTCATGCCGCGGACTTTGAGCTCCCTCAGGGCTGTTTCTATGAGTTGTCGTTCGATTCCGCGGCCTCGGAATTCCGGGATGACGTCAAAACGTATCAATCCTTTCCCGTCCTTTCTCAACTTGTCCACGTGAGCGTGCGCTACACCGGCCAGCTTTCCATCAAGCTCGGCAATGAATCTCCCCTCGAAGTCAAATTCCGGGTGCTTCTCTTGCAGGAGCATCTCTTCGACCGAGATGGCTCTCCAGTCCTCATGGTCTTTACGGGCTGCGTTTAATACTTCAATCCAGACGGGCTCATCCACCCCCTTCCCGAAACGTCGCATATTTAGCATGATTCCTGTCCTCCTAACCTTCGATATCCACGTGCATCGTGAACTGAAAAGCTATCAGCTTGGGTTGTCTAGACCTGACAACGGCGTCCTCGGTGAACACGATGTCTCCTAGGAGTAGTTCATAGCTGCTCACAAAACGCGATTATAACAAGGGCAGAGAGATCTTTCTACTCCGAAAACAGCAAAGCTAGTCGTTCGAGTAGCAGGGGTCGACTCCGTGCTTTCTATACCCCTGTAGCTGAGAGTATAGCCTAGACTCGGACACTGCTCTGGATTCGGTGCTCGGGATTAGGATTTCACTCCGTGGAGGTGAGGCTTGTCCGCGCCTGCACATATCGGCGCGCATGGGAAAACTCCGCCACTACATTCAGGGCTGGCTTCTATGATACACAGATTCAGGTTTAGCAAAACGGAGTTGGCCTTCTTTTTCCTCGCTCTTCTCGTGGAGATCCTGCGAATACCGACGGATTAACCTAGGACCCCTGAAAGACCGATTCTCTCAAAGGTTAGAAGCCGTACCAGGTGCTTATACTATCCAATGGTTCTCGTTCGGAGTGCAGTTGATTTATAGGGTCATCCCAGTCTGGGTAACCGATTGCAATCCCCAGCACTATCAGCTTGGAATCCGTGATTCTAAGTATGCTTCTCAAGATGTCAGGATAGCCAACGGCCTGTATTTGAGCGATGGTGCCCAGGCCGTACGTGGGAGCAAGCAGCATAATGTTCTCAGCCACCAAACCGCAATCAAAGATGGGCCAGACATTCAGCGCATGACCCTGCAGGTAGAAGGAGCGGTCGATGTAGATGTAGATGGCGCAGGGAGCCTCAAACAGTCTCAAGCCCTGCAAGAGCCACCACTTCCGCCTCTCTTTGTCCTCCCTGCTTATTCCCTTTAGTTCAAATACTTCCCTGCCGAGAACACGACGACGCGTATCGTAGGGCTCGGGAAATCCCCGGGGATGAGGGATGTCCGGATTGGCTTGCTCTTCTGCATTGTCAACGAAGGCCTCTCTTATTTCCTCCAGCGTCTTTCCGGTTGCTATTGCGAATTCCCAGGGCTGCGTATTCGCCCAGGAGGGAGCGCGCAGAGCTAACTCCATTATCTCCTTGAGAGTCCCGCGGGGTACGGGGTCGGGTTTGAAGGCCCGAATGCTCTTCCTCTGACGTATGGTTTCGCAAGCTTCCATGCCGTGGCCTTCCTCCTTTCCTTTCTTTGAACAGCCTCTGCGCTTCTCAGCCGCAGTTTGCCGTTTTGATGGACAATGAGGCGACCTTGATATCTCTCCGCGTTGAGCGCCGGTGCTATCTCTATCGCTGATTGCGCTTTTCATTTGTCCCAGGCACCTTCACCGATAAGGGGCACGAAACAGCAACCTCCCAGTCTCTCAGTCCGACTCTCTTTCCTGAGCCTGGTGACCTTCAGCAATTCCTGCTGCCATCGAGAGCCTACGGGGATGACCAATCGACCGTTCCGGATCAACTGCTCCAGAAGAACTTGAGGTACAGCGGGAGCAGCGGCAGAGACTATAATGGCACCGTAAGGCGCTCCCTCCGGCCAGCCCAAGGTTCTGCCCGCCGTGTGAACATCAATGCTGGAATAACCGAGCTTACGGAGAACGGCCTTAGCTGACTGAGCCAGCTCAGGTATGCATTCTACAGTAATCACCTTTTGAGCCATTTCAGCCAATATGGCTGCCTCGTAACCGCTGCCCGTCCCCAGTTCCAGCACTTCCTCATCCCCCTTGAGCTCCAAAGCCTGCACCATCAAGGCCACAATGAATGGCTGCGAGATAGTCTGCCCATAGCCAATGGTCAACGGGATATCGTCATAAGCAACATGATACTGGTGCCGTGACAGAAAGGCTTCACGCGGAACGCGCTTCATAGCTTCAATTACACGCTTGTCTGCGATGACGTGGTCAAGGGATTTGAACAAGACAGCTCTAGCCCGCTCTAAATCCACCGCTTTCATCGATCGGGGAGTCAATCAAGAACAGGGGGAAGAACAAAGGACAGTATTATGAGGGCCAGAATCATAGCGCCGGCAATGATGCCGATACGTTTCAATTCCGGGATAACGTGTTGATGGCGGCCGGTGAGATCCTGGGCTGTAGGTGATGGACGGGCTGGCCTCTGCACCGTAACAGGCGCCCCCCCTGGTGGCTGGGGCGGTCTTTCCTGCACTGGCTTCATCGCCCTCGACCGATACTTAGCTTTGGCGCGTCGTGATTTCTTTGCCATTATCCTCACCTTGATGGAGATTGCCTATAGACCCTTGTAGTGGAGATGTATGCATGGCCCAGAAGCTGCTGGAGTTGATGGAGGTCGGCTCCGCCCTGCAGCTTGTGCCTTGCGAAGGTGTGACGCAGGGTCTGTGGCGTGACCCTGCCCCCCAGACCCGCCCGCGAGGCATAGTCCTTGATGATCTGCCAGAATCCCTGCCGGGTCAATCGCTTACCACGCCTGTTGAGAAACAGAGCCTGCTCTGCTTCGTCATACAGCAGATCCAGCCTATCGTTTCTGAGGAAATTCCCTAAGACCATGCTCAAACCCTGGTCAAACGGAGCCTGTCTTCCCGAGCTGATATGCACACACTTCTGCTCAGAATCAATGTCCGCAACGTTCAATGACACCAATTCGCTGATACGCAAACCCGTGGCATGGAGCAATTCCAGCATCACCACATCTCGTCTGGCTTCCGGAGTGGGCAGTCTTGCTGCCTCGGCAAGCAGCCTCTCATATTCAGAGGAAGACAAGAACCTGAGTGAGTGTCTGCTGACGTGAGGAGCGGGCAGATTCTCTGTCGGATTCCCTCTCATCCTTCCCGAACCAACCATGAATCTGAAGAATGACCTGGCGGACGCCACCTTACGAGCTGTTGTTGCCGCAGAATATCTCTTCTCCCTAAGCTTAAGCAAATAGCTCTTCAGAAGCTCATCATATGATTTGATGCTGTCCTTTGCCTGCTCCGCAGCAATAAAGGCTGCCATTTGGGTCAGGTCATTGCGATAAGCAGCTACGGTATTCTGAGAGTAGCCTTTCTCCCTGGCCACGTATTGAAGGAAGGTGTCGATATCCAGGTTTGTCACAGTTGCATTCAACTATAAGGCTCCTAACAGTTGTCCTGCTCCCTACGGGACCGGGTCAGTGGGAGCGGGATACGACCCTGACCTTTCCCAGTTTAGTCGGGACTCCCATCAAGGGAGAGGAATCCTGTGCCCTATTATAGGGTCAACCATAATTGTAACACAAATGACATCATCTTTGCCTCTGTACATGCCACTTGCTACAATGAATTCACCATGGAATTAGAACAGCTAGGAGCTTTGCCGGCAAGGCCTGGGGTTTACCTCTTTAAGGACGAGGAAGGTAATGTGATTTACGTCGGTAAGGCTGCCAACTTGCGTAGCCGGGTGAGGAGCTATTTCGGTGCTCGCTCCAGCCTGTCAGCAAGAATGCAGAAACTGACGGCGAGAATACAGGACTTCGAGTTCGTAGTTACCAATTCCGAGCAGGAGGCGCTTATCCTGGAATGCAATCTGATCAAGAAATATACCCCTCGCTACAATATTCGCCTCAAAGATAATAAGACCTTCCCCTACCTCAGGATAGATATTAACGAGGATTGGCCTCGGGTTTGCATCACCCGCCGGGTTCAGAAAGACGGAGCCAAGTACTTCGGCCCTTTTGCCAGTGCTGGCTCAGTACGCAGGACTTTGAGGTTGATAAAGAGGATATTCCCTTTTCGGAGTTGCGATAGACACATCGAAGGCAAAGATAAGCGACCTTGTCTCAACTATCACATTCACCGCTGTCTTGGACCGTGTGTCGGGGCAGTGGAAAAACAGGAATACGATGACGTGATAAGGCGGGTCATGCTGTTCCTACAGGGGAGACAGGAGCTTGTCCTCCGCGAGTTGAACACGAGGATGAAGGAGGCAGCGCGGCAGCTTCAGTTCGAAAGAGCAGCTTTGCTGCGCGACCAGATCAAGGCAATAGAGGAGGTCATAGAGGGGCAGAGGATTGCCGTGGCACTGAAGGGGGATCAGGATATCATCGGTCTGGCACAAAACGAAACGCAAGCTTGCGTCGAGGTCTTTTTCGTGCGCAACGATAAGCTTATCGGCCGAGACCATTTTGTCATGGAAGGCATCCATGGCGAGCCTCCCGGAGAAGTAATAACGAGTTTTGTCAAGCAGTACTATGCCTCAGCAGTGTATGTGCCACCACTCATACTGCTTCAGCATGCCGTAAACGAGCCGGCAGCGCTCTCTCAATGGCTTACAGGCCAGAGAGGGAGCGGGGTGAGGCTCCGTGTGCCACAGCGGGGAGCTAAGAAAAAACTGGTGGACACGGTATCCGAAAATGCTGTCCGAGGCATGCAGTTCGCCCAGGCAAAACAAATGAGGGCAGAGGCGATAAGCTCTGGCCTGCAGGAGTTGAAAGACAGACTTCGCCTGACCAGAATACCCCTGAGAATGGAGTGTTATGATGTCTCCAATCTTCAGGGCACTTCGGCCACCGGCAGCATGGTTGTTCTCGAGAAGGGCTTACCTAAACCATCGCATTATCGCCGTTTCCGCATCAAGACTGTGGCCGGTGCCGACGATTGTGCCATGATCAGAGAGACGCTGAGGCGCAGGTTTGGGCGAGGCCTGAAGGGCAGAGGTAGTTGGGCGATCACTCCCGACCTTGTCGTCATCGATGGCGGCAGGGGACAGCTTAATGCCGCCCTGGAATTGAGGCGGGAACTGGGACTGGGCTTTATCCCTATGGTTAGCCTGGCCAAAGGAAACGAGGAGGTGTTCATTCCCGGTGAACCCGAGCCAGTCCGCATAGCCAGGGATTCACCCGCGCTCCATATTCTGCAGAGAGGCAGGGATGAAGCACATCGCTTCGCTGTAAGCTACCACCGAAAGCTGCGCGCTAAGGATTTCGTTGCATCGGTGGTGAACGGCATTTCGGGCATCGGGCCCAGGCGCAAGAAGGCTTTGCTGGACAAGTTCGGCTCAGTGGAAGCCGTCAGGGAAGCTTCGATAGAGGAGCTAAGCCAAACGAAAGGCATGACCCTGGCGCTCGCGCACAGAGTCAAGGAATACCTGGGCGATTCGTCGGTGTCCTAGCATCCCTGGCCGCAGATGGTTCAGCTATTGACTTCAGTCCGCGATACGTCCACAATAAACACCCGTGGAGATATTTCTGATCTTCCTATTTGGCCTTCTGGGTCTGACAGTAGGCAGCTTCCTTAACGTATGCATCGATCGTCTGCCCCGGGATGAGTCCGTTGTGAGCCCGCCATCTCATTGCGAAGCTTGCCAGCACAGGCTGGGTTTAAGGGATCTCATCCCCGTATTTAGCTATCTCAGGCTTCGCGGTCGCTGTCGGTATTGTAGGGCCGCCGTATCGGGGAAGTTGCTCTGGGTGGAGCTTGCCGCCGGCCTGATATTCGCCTTCCTCTACTGGCACTTCCGGTTAAGTCCGGAACTGGGAATCATGGCCTTCTATGCCTGTCTGTTCATCGTAGTTTTCGTCATCGACCTGGAGCGCGGGCTGATCCTCAATAAGGTGGTCTATCCTGCCATGATTGTGGCATTGCTTCTCGCCTTAGTGCCCCAGCCGTGGCTTACCCGGTGGATAGTTGTCAACGGAGTTGCCAACGCTGCTCTGGGTGGAGGTGTTGGCTTTGCCATATTCCTTGTGATTGCCATAGTTTCCCGCGGGGGCATGGGTTGGGGAGACGTCAAGCTCGTCGCCTTGATCGGCTTAGCTGTCGGCTTTCCTCTGGTTCTGTTCTCCGTAATCCTCGGGGCTATCCTCGGCAGCGTAGTAGCCCTGGCTCTGATGATAGCTAAGAAGAGAAGGTTCAGGGAGACGCTTCCTTTCGGTCCGTTCCTCGCCCTGGCTGCGATGATAACATTGCTTTGGGGAAGCGATGTGCTGAGCTGGTATATGGGACTGATATGACACTCGCAAGGAGTTTATCTTCTCCTGAATAGCGCGAAGAAACGGTCCTGGTATTCCGGGAATAGGTCCCAACGGTGCAACTCAAGTACTAGCTCCGGGGCTCGCGAAAGGTTACGACTTACCTGTTCGAAAAGCTCTTCAATATGATCTCGAGCACCCCCAGGGACTCCACCGGCATCGATGTCGAGAAGGCCCCTGCGATCAAACTCCGCTACGTTGGCACGCATCGACCTGGTAGTCAACTCGTAGATGAACATGAGCAGGGATACATCCCATACTTCCTCCACTCCCTTGATTATGGTGCTTAAGGGGCTATGCTGCTCATCTATCTGGCTGCTGAGCTTGTTTATCACTTGCCCGATAGGTTCGGAGATGACGTTCATGCCCTTGGGCTCATTCTTGTAGCGGTACAAGACAGAGGACTCATGGGGGCGCTCCCGGGCCATCGCCGCTATGTACCTCCTCGCCTGCTCGCTGAATCCTTCGACGTTGACCAGGTAAGCCGGAGTGACGATCTTGGGTCTTTCCGCAACGACCTTTCCGTCCCTGACAACACTGACATTTCCCACCAGTTCGGTGACAACGTAGTAATCAATGATGGAACTGCCAAAGGTGGCCAGTTGCTGCCGTGGAGACCGGACTAGCTCGGTGTGCTCCAGCGCATACTTAATCTTGTCATCCATCTCCATAACGAACCCTGATCCAGATCGTCACTCTTCGCCCCGGTGAATCGGGGCGAAGAATCTGACGGGGGAAAAACCAAGACCCTTCGCTGCAGCTCAGAGTGACAGAGAATGTCTCTTATCAACCGTTCCTTCATATTTCAGATAAACACCTTGACCGCGTAGAAGTTGTGCCTGACCTTGTCCTTGCCGACGATTACGCTGCCTGCTTGAGTGCAATGCCCGGGAACAAGGTATTCCACGTCAAGCTGAGACAGCCTGTCAATACTCTGCCGGAGCAGAGACGGACTGCCGCCAGGGAAGTCGGTCCTGCCTATGCTGCCGGCAAAGACCACATCACCGGTGATCAACACTCTATCCCGTTCCAGATAGAGAGAAATGGAGCCAGGAGAGTGTCCCGCCGTAAGGAAAACCTTCATAGTCATCTTATCATCTTTGGGCCCCAGAAACAGGTCGCCCTCCTTGAGATAGAAGGAAGGGGCAACCCCTGGCATCTTACCGCCCAAGGCTTGCGCGAGAACCTTTCCCATCGTGCCACAAAACGCGTCCTCTTCACTGGACAATGCAAACAAGGCTCCACTTCTTTGCACCACCGATTCAGTGGCTTCGATATGATCGGGATGGCAGTGGGTGCCGATCACCAGACCGATATCCTCGACCTTGAAGCGATCCTTCGTCATGGCCTGAGTCAGTGAATCGAAACAGGGCTCCCCGATTTCATTCCTGACATGGCCAGGATCCACCAGCACATGCTGCTGCTCACCTCTCAGAACGCCAGGCAAGAGGATGGCATTGCAGTTGTTTCCTCTGCCTTGCCATACATAGCAGTGGAGGTGTTCCGTCAACCTGATAGAATCATGATAGATCATGACCGTAACCTGAAAAGGTGTACCGATGTCCAGAGGACCTCATCTACGTTTGCCATATTATAGGATAAGATGCGCCGCCAGTTCCAGTAATACTCATAGCATAACCTGAATGCTTGATGCTGGCTGAAAGCGAATCGGTTGCTCCTGTGTGGTGGCGGGATTTTCGCTCCGGTCATTGCCACCGCCTGAAAGGTTTGCAGGATGGTAGCGGAGCGGCCTGCTAAACGGTGATGCGTGTGCCCGCATTATTGAAAAAGAACGTCGCGCCGAACGTCTGGGCCAGAAGAGCAGATACCGGCAGGCCCGTGCAGTGAGATACTCCTAGCCTCTGTACGCCAAGACTCGATAATTCGGTGATGGTTGCATCCAATCGCTGTGGTGAAGCACTGATCAGGTGAGTGCCGCCAATAACGGCATAAACTGGCTCTACTCCGGTCAGCTTCTGAGCATACCTTATGGTATTAATGGTCCCCCGATGGGCACAACCAAGGATGATGATCAGTCCCTTTTCAGACTTGAGGAAAATGGCCTGGTCGTCCCACAGCGGATCCGGCTTGAACTCCTCGTTCTCCTTGACATAAAGAGTGGGGTCGATCTTCTCATAATCGGTAAGCATAGGTATCTCGCCGCTGCTAACGATATTTTCGTTGATCCACACTGGATCTCTCGCTAGATTGAAGGAAGCGCCAAGGGCTTCGGCGGCTTCCCTGGCGAAGGGTACGCCGATGTATGTTCCCTCCCGTTCAGGACGTCTGGCATATTTGGGTGCCCAGATATCGGGGTGGGCGATTACCTCGACGTGACTCCTCATCATTCTGAGGATGTGTATAAGACCACCGGTGTGATCGAAGTGGCCATGGCTGAAGACAATTCTATCAATCCGTGATAGGTCCACTCCCAGGGCCATGGCGTTGTAGACCGCAGAGAAACCGGAACCGGTATCAAGAAGAATCCTGTGGTCATCCGCTTCTATTAAGATACTGAGCCCCCATTCGGCAAGCAGACCTGCTCTGCCGGCAGTATTCTCGCTCAGCGTAGTGATTTGCATCGGTGTTCTCGATAGCTGCTTACTATATGAGGGGAATCACTCTTATCTCGTCTCCCACCACCATCCCCAGGAAGTCGCGGGCGCTCCCGTTTCTTACCGATATCTCAAGATGGCCGGTGCTGCCCAAGAGAGCCATTATCCCTTCTTTCTGTGCATAGTAACTGCTGATGCCTTCAATACAACACCCGGCTGCCTCAATCATAATATCCTTTCCCGGCAGGTCATTGCTTCTGACATTCGTGATCAGATTGCCAAAGCGGTCGATATGCAGGACACGGCCAATCAGATTATCATCCGCATCAAGGGATGGTTTTGGAACAGGGAGGACATGTAAGGAATCAATCTTGCCTCCGAATTCGTAGATTGAAATGTCCAGAGATAGACCAGCAGCCACCGGGGCGAAGACGTCCCTTCCGTGGAACGTGGGACTGACCGGATGTCGCCAGAAGCGAGGATCGGTAATGGCCACGGCCTCAACCCCTGCCTTGAAGACCACTTCGTTGAGGTCACGAGTAGATTGAGTGACAGGGCCCTCAACGGGAAACAGGTCATCGATCACATAGCTGAGAATGCCGTTATTGGGGGTCACGAAGCAGGCCGAGGATGTTTTCAGTATGATCCCTTCGCGCTCACTGCCTACACCGGGATCAACAATAGCCGCATGAATTGTCTGCTTTGGGAAGTAGCGGTAGGCAGCATTGAGTATGAAGGCAGCCTGAAGGATGTTCTGCGGCTCGATAGAGTGTGTGATGTCTATGATGCTCGCTTCAGGATTAACGCTTAAGATGGCGCCCTTGACGGCAGCAACGTAGGCGTCATCATATCCAAAATCGGTGGTCAGGGTTATTATGGGACTCATCTCAGGATACTAAGCCTGGGTAGCGGCCAGAACGGCGAAACCGACGAGCAAAATGATTAGGATAACGGTTAGCTTGAGCAGCGTGCTTTCTATCCCTCGTCGCGTGCGATAGACCGAATCGGCCTGCCCGAAAATACCTCCTATGCCTCCGCCACGTAACTGGAACAGCACAGTCGCCACTAAGGCTATTGATACTAATATCTGCCCGACATAAAGAGAAGCAAGCACTCTATTTCCCTCCTAGTTCTTGTAGAATAATCTCTTTCACTACGCCCGGGTTAGCTCTTCCTCTGGTAGCTTTCATGACCTGTCCGATAATGAATGTCAGAGCCTGCTGTTTGCCCGAGCCATAATCTGCTACGGCATCGCTGTTGCTGGCCATTACTTGTTTCACCACTTCCCTTATCTCATCGGCGTCGCTAATCTGGCCGAGTTTCTTCTCGGTTACGATCTCGCTGGCATTCTTGCCGCTGTGGAACATCTCATCAAATACTGCCTTGGCAGCCGGCCCGCTTATAGTACCATTTTCCACGAGGGAAAGCATTTCCCTTAGATGTCCGGGAGTTATTCTAGCACTTTCAACCTCAGTATCGGTAGTATTGAGGAGCCGGCTGAAATCGCCCAGAAGCCAGTTGCTCACGGTTTTCGCCTTGCCATGGTCGATCAGTTTCATGCAGTTCTCGAAGTAATCTGCCATGCCTCTCGAGCCGGTAAGAAGGCTGGCGTCGTACAGCGAGAGGCCGTATTGTGTCATAAATCGGTCCCGGCGTGCCTCTGGCAGTTCGGGCAGGTTCGCTCTGATTCCTTCTATCCAGGCTCTGTCCAGAACTAGCGGAGGCAAATCGGGTTCCGGGAAATATCGATAATCGTCAAGATGCTCCTTGATTCTCTGTGACACCGTTCTCCCTTCCTCCTCAATCCAACCTCTGGTTTCCTGCACAAGCTTGCCCCCTTGGGCAAACGCTTCATTTTGTCGCCGGGATTCATATTCCAGAGCCTGGTAGACGGCCCTGAAGCTATTCATATTCTTGACCTCGACCCTGGGCAGAGGCGCACCATTGCCCGGTGGGCGGATGCTTATGTTGGCATCACATCTGAAGCTCCCCTCCTCCATATTACCGGTGCACACTCGCAGGTAGCGCAGGATATTGCGCAACTTAACTAGATAGTCCCGGGCTTCCTCTGGGGAGCTCATATCGGGCTCGCTGACGACCTCCATCAATGGCACCCCCGAGCGGTTGACGTCTATCAGGCTGCAGTCTCCTCGGTGCCACAACTTAGCCACATCTTCCTCCAGGTGCACCTCCGTGATACGGATTATCTTCTCGGTGCCATTGGAGATGATGGCCAGCCAACCTCCCTTTCCGATTGGGCTGTCACGCTGTGAAATCTGGTAACCTTTCATCAGATCAGGGTAACTATAGTTCTTGCGGTCAAATCTGGTGTATTCGGGGATCGTGCAGTTCAGGGCCAGAGCAGTCATCGTTGTATACTCAATAGCCTTCTCGTTGATGACAGGGAGGGTGCCCGGCATGCCCAGGCAAATGGGACAGACATGAGTGTTTGGAGGGGCGCTGGCATAGTGGGTGCTACAGCCACAGAACATCTTACTGCTGGTTAGTAACTGAGCATGGACCTCAAGGCCGATTATGATCTGACAGGGCATAGCTTCCGTTCAGTATAGCAGTGTTATCAGGCAGGAGCAAGGAGCGATTGGATTGACCAGTAGTCTGGGTGTTGCTAAAATTGAACCAGGGGATATAGCTCAGTTGGGAGAGCGCTGCGTTCGCATCGCAGAGGTCGGGGGTT
>SOJB01000065.1 GCA_004376695.1 Dehalococcoidia bacterium
AAAATCCGAACCAGTGGAAACGAACATGCCTATGGCGCCTCCCGGCTGCCTTGGGCTATTACCCCCAGTTCTCGCCCGACCTTCCCGAATTTCTGCAGAGCGAAAGCCACATCTTTCTTGCTGTGGGCCGCCGAGATCTGAACTCTGATTCGAGCCTGATCTCTGGGAACAACCGGATAACTAAAGGCAATTACATAGATCCCCTCCGCCAGAAGCTTCTCCGCCATCCGGGCAGCCTTCTTGGCATCATAAAGCATGATCGGGACTATCGGGTGACTGCCCGGCTTTATAACAAAACCGAGCTTGGTGATCTCTCTCCTGAAATAGGCGGTGTTTTCTTCAAGTCTCTTACGCAAGTCTGAGGCTCGGCCAATGATCTCCAGCACTTTGATGCCCGTAGCCACAATTGACGGCGACACAGTATTGGAAAAAAGATATGGCCGTGAGCGCTGTCTCAGAAGCTCAATCATCTCCTTCCGGCCACTGGTGAACCCTCCGGTAGCACCACCGAGAGCCTTGCCCAGCGTGCTGGTAATAACATCAACTCTCTCTTCCACTCCGCAGTATTCGGGAGTGCCCCGCCCACCCGGGCCGAAGAACCCGGTAGCGTGAGAATCGTCAACCATGACCAAGGCATTGTATCTCTCAGCAAGGTCGCAGATTTCCTTGAGTCTAGCCACATCGCCATCCATGCTGAAGACCCCGTCGGTAGCAATCATCCTAAAACGTCTATCTTGAGTCTCTTTAAGGTGCTTTTCCAAGTCTGCCATATCTGAATGCTTCATAACGCGATTCTCCGGAAACTCGATTGATCCTGAACCGAGTTTTTTCTTGTGAACCATTCCCCAGAGCCGTACGCCATCAATTATGGTGGCATGGTTTAGCTGATCACTTATCAGTACGTCTTCATGGCCGAGCAGAACCTCGAATAAGCCTTCGTTGGCGGCGGCACAGGAAGAATAAAGGATCGTGTCCTCGGTCCTCAAAAACTCGGAGATCCTTCTTTCCAGCTCCTTGTGAATGTCCTGGGTGCCACAGATAAAGCGAACGGAGGACAGACCGTGACCTCTCTCATCAAGGGCCTTCTTGGCCACAGCAATCAACTCTGGATCATCCGCCAGGCCCAGGTAGTTGTTAGCGCAGAGATTGAGAACCTCCCCTTCCTTCACCTTGATTCTTGGCCCCTGTGGCGAACAGATGACTCTTTCTTCCTTGTAGAGGCCGGCCTCTTTGATAGACCTAAGCTGGCCCTGGAGATACTCCTTCACTTCCTTCGAATACATGCTTACCTCCGTTGTTAAGGAATCAAAATGACCTTTCCTGAAGCCTTCGGCCTTTGAGTCATGAAACCGAATCCCTTTTCGAATTCCTCCAGACGCACCTTGTGGGTGATAACCGGAGAGACATCCAGACTGCCAGACTCCAACAATCGCTGCACTTCTTCCCATGTCCGCCAGATCAAACGCCCAGATATGGGAAGGATCTTCTTGCCACTCCTCACATACTGACCGTAATTGTCTATTACGAGTGGTTCTCCATGAATGCCGAAGGCGGACATCCTTCCGCCAATCCTGGTCCACCTAAGGGCAAGCTTCACAGCTTCGGGACTACCAGCCATTTCCAGGACCACATCAAATCCCTTGCCAGCAGTGATATCAGAGACGATCTCCTCAGCTCCCTGGCCATCCTTCAGTGCCCGGTCAGCACCCATTTTTCTTGCGATTTCCATCCTTCTGTCGTGCCGCCCCAGAATGATGACCAGGCGAGCTCCTTCGGCCTTCGCGACGCCGGCAGCCATTATAGCAGTCGGACCATCGCCAATAATGAACACGCTCTTCTTCTCAAGGTTCTTGTCATAATCCCCCAGGGCACAATAGACAGCATTGCCCAGAGGCTCCTGGATGGCGGCTATCTCCGGCGGCAGTTGCGAATTGTTCTTCCACAGGACCCGCTCCGGAACAGTGAAGTATTCGGCAAAGCAGCCGTTACAGGTCAGCCCGAAGATTCTCCCCGCTTCGCAGATATGTCTTTGATCGCTCCGGCACTGAACGCACTTTCCGCAGTAGATATGGGTTTCGGCGGAAACATAGTCGCCGACTTTGAATTTCCTGACTTCCTTTCCCACTTCGACAATCGTGCCGGCGAATTCGTGACCCAGCACCTGGGGAACATTCTTGATGTAAACCTGCGCTCCGGAATCCCAGGCATATATATGGACGTCTGTGCCACAGATGGAGCCAACAATCAGCTTCACCAGAACCTCGTCAGCTCCAGGCTTAGGTACACTTACATCAACAAGTTCGGCACCCGGCGCTTTTCGGGTCTTAACTACTGCTTTCATTGGTTTCCACCTCTTTCTGCGCGGTTAGGTTGCTTGATGCTGATTGAACCTGGATCCCAAGGCTCCTCTTTGTCATCGTACGGTCTCACACGTGCCAGCTCTATAGTGCGAGCCTTTGGCATCCTGTGTCGCTGGAGAAGGTGATGCCTGCCTTCGCCCACGAGGCCAGAATACACGGAGACAGGCCATGAAGCATGCGGGATTCAGGTACTCCAGCCGGAATGGACGCGACCAGTCCTCAATTTTGGCTAAGAAGGGTGATTCAGCAGGAGACATCGGATGAGCCCCAAGACAGCAGAAGGCAATAGCATCGCCTTGCATTTCCTCAATTATATTGCTATAGACGTCCATTGTAAAGGCTACTGAGCTTCAGCGGGCCGCTAGCTCAATTGGTAGAGCAGCTGACTCTTAATTCTAAGCCAAATGTCCCCAAAAATCATGTTACGTACAAAATAAAACAATTGTGTCAACCCTAAGAAATCCGTTTTGTTCGTGAAATACCAACCAGTAACAACCCGTCCCAAACATCCTAACGCCAAATTAACGTTAATTCCTGAGCTTTGATTTGAATCTAACAGAAAACAAGGCGTGGTAGAGGGTACACATCGCTATTTGAGCCTCTCAAAGGTGATTCATCGTCTATCGCGGAATAATATGCGGTCCAGTCAGTAACAAAATACCTTTTTGTGCAGTGAGATATCAGCACGACGCTACTAGATAGAGCCAATGTTCCACAAAGTGAGCCCAGGCTCACAGTATTTCCTAAGATGGCCGTAGTACTGATGAAGCTTCTCGTCAGAACGGTCAAAAAGCAAAGCGGGGTTAAATCCCTCGGCTGACGCCCAAAAAGCCAAAGAATCACTAAAGATCTTTCAATCGCTATTTTTGGAATGAGTACACTTTATTGACAACTATGGTGGGGTATGTTATAAACTATACTGGAATTACTGACTTGCGGTAGGAGATGCCCCACGTGGGGAGCCGAAGGGGCAAGGGACCAAGTAGTAATATGAGGTCTTGAAACTCTCAGGCAGAAGGACTGCTGCAAGTGAAACTCCCTGGAGAGGCCTCGACATGAGGTCACCAAAGGTGTAAGTCCGCAAACAGTGAGCGGACAATCTCTCAGGTAAAGGGACAGGGGCAATCTGTATGGTGCAGGTTGCCTTTTGTTATTTGGTAGAAAGGTAAGGTTGTTCAGCAACGTTCTTATAGGAGACTGAGGGATGCACTTATTCAAAAAGACACCCCTTAACAAGGTACACCATGACCTGAAGGCCAGGATGACGAATTTTGCTGGCTGGGAGCTGCCTATGTGGTTCACATCCATTCTGGAGGAACACAAGGCAGTTCGTTCTCGGGCAGGTATGTTCGACGTGTCTCACATGAGCAGGGTCTGGGTAAGCGGCAGGAAGGCCGGCCAGTTTCTCGACAAGGTGTTGACTAGGTCGGTCCGTCGGTTGGAGATAGGTTCCTCGCAGTTGTGCCTCCTGTGTCTGGAGGACGGTGGCATTCTAGATGATCTGTGGGTCTATCACGTGGCAGTTGATCAGTACCTGTTGGTCTGGAACGTCGGAGATACTGAGCGGAAGCTTGATTGGCTATTTCATTGGTCAGAATCAGACCCCGATATCACTTTCAAGAACGCCACCGACGATACAGCTATGGTGGCCGTCCAGGGTCCGGCTGTCTGCCAGCTAGACAGTATGAAAGCCCTCTGCAATCTGCCGCGCTTCGGCCACGCCCGAGTGAAGATAGACAAGTTGGAGGTGTTTGGGGCCAGGACGGGTTACACTGGAGAGGACGGATTTGAGCTCATAAGCAGCACAGCAGACGCTCCACCTTTGTGGCGGGTTCTCATGGATCAGGGTGTGAAGCCTTGCGGTCTGGGGGCGCGCGACATATTGCGACTGGAGGCGGGTATGATGTTGTCGGGCCAAGACATGGATGACCGCACAAATCCCTTTGAAGCTGACCTGGCGTGGTTAGTGGATTTTGGCAAAAGGGACTTTGTCGGAAAGAGATCTTTGCTTGAGATCAGGCGTCAGGGCATTGGACGTAAGCTCGTTGGCTTCAAGATCAAAGGACGGGGGATAGCTCGTTCAGGCTATTCCATTTTCAAATCAGGCCAGAAAGTGGGCAAGGTTACGAGCGGTGGATATGCACCAGCTCTGGGCATGAGCATCGGCCTGGGTTACGTTCCCGTTGAGCTATCAATCATAGGCACTGAAATCGAGATACTTATTCGTGATAAACTGGTTTCGGCGCAGATAGTTAATAGGAGATTCTACAAGAAAGGGGGATTGAATGAACCCGAAGGAATACAAATACACACGGGAGCATGAATGGATCTGCCTTGAGCCCGGAAATACGGGCAAGACTGGGCTCACGAAGTATGCTGAGAGTCAGTTAGGGGATATTGTTTTCCTAGACTTACCAGCGCCCGGCACTCAAGTGCAGCAGTTCGAGAAGATGGGCGAGATAGAGTCAGTCAAGGCAGTTACCGACTTCCTCTCGCCGGCCAGTGGTAAAGTGGTTGAAATCAACGCAAAGGCTGTTGATGAACCTAAGCTGGTTAACGAAGATCCATATGGGGTAGGCTGGCTGGTCAGGTTGGAGCTGAGCAAACCTTCAGAACTTGATGCATTGATGAGCAGCGACGCTTATGACAAGTACGTGGAATCGTTGTCGCAAGAAGGCTCAGAGTGAGTGGAAGATGAACTCGATGTTGTCACCTTATCTGCCCAATACGGATGCTGACCGTCGCGCCATGCTCCGTGAGATTGGAGCCACCTCCGTTGACGAGCTATTTCAAGATGTGCCTGAGAAGTGTCGTCACACCCAATTCAGTCTGCCTGCTCCTCTATCGGAGCTTGAACTGAGAGAAGAACTCCGTCACTTAGCTGAGAGTAATACGAATCTGGAGGATTATGCGTGTTTTCTGGGTGCCGGCAGTTACCGTCACTTCATTCCCTCAGTAGTTGATCATATCATCGGGCGAAGCGAGTTCTATACGGCCTACACTCCGTATCAGGCCGAAGTCAGTCAGGGAACGCTGCAATCGATCTACGAGTACCAGTCGCTGGTCTGTCAACTTACTGGCATGGAAGTGAGCAATGCCGGGATGTATGATGGCAGCACTGCCGCAGCTGAGGCGGCAGTCATGGCATGCATAATAAGCAAGAGGGACAAGGTTGCCGTGTTGAACACCGTGAACCCCATATATCGCGAGGTAATAGGTACATATGTCGAAGGTCGAGACCTTGCAGTGGAAACGATAGGGCCAGACGCAAGCCTGTCTGCGGATTATGCCTGCCTGATAGTCCAGCAACCCAACTTCTTTGGCTGCCTCGAGAAGATAGAGATGTATGTCCAGAAAGTTCGTGACGTCGGAGCGCTATTCATCTCCATATTCGACCCTATTTCTCTCGGGATGTTCAGGCCACCCGGGGATTACGGGGCAGATATTGCTGTCGCTGAGGGACAGCCACTGGGTATCCCGCTGTGCTTCGGCGGCCCGTATTTGGGCGTGTTTGCTTGCCGAAAAGAGTATGTGCGCTATATGCCCGGAAGACTTGTGGGCAAGACGGTAGACGTCGAAGGCAGGCCGGGATATGTGATGACTATGGTGACGCGTGAGCAGTACATCCGGAGAGAGAAGGCTATATCAAATATCTGCACCAGCGAGGCTCTGATGGCTCTGGCAGCAGGGGTCTATCTTGCTGCTGTTGGCAAGAGAGGCCTCAGACGCGTTGCTGAGCTATGCTACCACAAAGCCCACTACGCTGCCCGGGCAATAAGCAAGCTTAAGGGATATTCGCTGGTTTTCGAGAGGCCTTTCTTCAAGGAATTCGTGATTAACTGCCCACTCGCACCTTCTAAGATAAACGAAGTGCTCCTTCACGAGAGGATTATTGGCGGGTTCGACATAAGCCATATGATAGACAATGGTATGTTGCTTTGTGTTACAGAAGTGAACACCAAGGAGGAGATCGACAGGTTAGTAGAAATCCTAGCGTCATTGCAGGGGGAAGGGACACATGAGTAAGCACGATTTGCTTCCTGACATCAGCAAGCCTGGTAAGATTGGGTACAGTCTGCCGGAGTTAGATGTTCCTCCGTCAGAGTTGCCACCCGAGAACCTGCTCCGTAAGGAACTCGAGCTGCCGGAGGTAAGCGAGTGTGAGCTGGTGAGGTACTTCACAGCTCTGAGCAAGATGAACTACGGGGTGGACACGGGATTCTACCCCCTAGGAAGCTGCACCATGAAGTACAACCCGAAATGGCACGAGGATATCCCCAGACTTCCGGGTTTTGCCTCAGTTCACCCCTTGCAGCCAGAAGAGACGGTCCAGGGAGCACTGCGGCTTATGTTTGAGGTGCAGGAGTATCTAGCTGAGATCACCGGCATGGATGCTGTCAATGTGATTCCCATGGCCGGAGCACACGGTGAGCTTGCCAGCCAGCTGATGATGAAGGCCTATCATCAGGAGCGAGGGGACAGAGATCGAAGAAAGGTCCTTCTGACTGACTCATCTCACGGAACAAATCCAGCTACGTCCTCTATGTGCGGGTTTGAGATAGGCATAATCTCTACGGATAGCGAAGGCAACGTAGATATGAAGAGCCTGAATACCTTGATGAATGACAAGGTGGCCGCGCTAACATTAACTTTGCCTACTACCTTGGGCCTATTCGATCCACATATAACCGAGATAAGTGAGCTCGTTCATGAGAGAGGAGGGCTGCTCTGGTGCGACGGGGCTAACCTCAATAGCCTGATTGGGTATGTCAAGTTTGGAGACCTAGGCTTTGATTGTGTCACGGTGAATCTCCATAAGACGTTCAGCACTCCTCATGGAGGCGGAGGGCCAGGCGCCGGCCCTGTCTGCACCAAGCAGAAACTGGTTGAGTTTCTGCCCGCGCCGTTGGTGACCAAGGAATGTGGGAGATACAAGCTGGTCGCGCCAGCCAAGTCTATTGGGAGGATAGGTGGCTTCTATGGAAACTTCGGTGTCCTGGCAAAGGCCTATGCCTACATCCGCTCTCTCGGTGCCGAAGGACTGAAGCAAGTGGCGCAGGACGCAGTCCTCAACGCTAACTACATAAAGGAGAAGCTAAAGGCACACTACCACCTGCCATACGACCGAACTTGCATGCACGAAGTGGTATTCTCGCACAAGAGGCAGGCGGCTAAGGGTGTTCATGCGATGGATATTGCTAAGCGCCTGCTCGATTATGGACTTCATCCTTCAACCGTCCATTTCCCTCTGATTGTGGACGGGGCTCTCATGATCGAACCTACTGAGACAGAGAGCAAGGCAACGCTGGATGAATTCATTCAGGCTATGATTGAAATAGCCAAGGAGGCAGAGACAAACCCCGACATCTTGCACAGTGCCCCGCATAACACACCGGTCAGGCGTCTGGACAGTGCTAGAGCTGCTAGGCAGCCAGACTTGCGCTGGGAGATTAGCGAGACGAAGATTGAACAGTGATCTCTGCGACTTGGTTGGGGGTTGAGATACAGGCAGGCACATCGACTCAGGAGTCTGCATTTTGGAACAGAAGAATGTAGTGGTAATAGGTGGCGGACCCGGCGGGTATGTTGCGGCGATTCATGCCGCCCACTTGGGAGCGGAAGTGGCTCTGATCGAAAAGGACAGACTAGGGGGCACGTGTCTCAACCACGGTTGTATTCCCACGAAAGCACTGGTGAGGAGCGCCGAGGTTTTCCTGGAAGCCAAAAGGGCAGATGAATTCGGGGTGGAAATCGGCAGTGTCAAAGCAAACTTGCCTCAGATTATGGCGCGCAAGAGGAAGGTGGTCGACGCTCTGGTGTCCGGGGTGGAGCAGCTGATCAAAGCAAACAAAGTAAGTCTACACCATGGCACTGGCCGCCTCGTGTCTCCACACTTGGTTAAGGTGAATGCCACCGAGATAGCAGCCAAGAAGATTATCATCGCTACGGGCTCTGAATCGGCTCTGCTTCCCGTCGACGGTCTGGGTCTGCCGGGAGTGCTCACAACTGATGACATCCTTGAACTGGAGGAACTACCGGAGAGCCTCGTTGTCATCGGAGGAAGCCACGTCGGGGTTGAGTTCGCGAGCATATTCAATGCGTTGGGGACAAAGGTGACCGTTGTGAAGAGACGCCCCCTGCTATTGGAGCCTATCGACGAAGAGATTGGGCGACGCTTTGCTCAACTTCTGCCGAGGCAGGGCATCCATGTGATAACTGGAGCTGCCGTCAAGGCAATCGAAAGGCACGGATCGCTTCTCAGGGTAGTCTGGGATACCCCGGAGGGCGAGAAAGGGGTCAATGGGCAGATGGTCCTTATGGCCACCGGTCGCCGACCTTACAGCGAGGGACTTGGCTGGTCGGAGCTCGGTTTGAAGATGGAGGGAGGCGCTATCAGCGTGAATGAATACCTTGAGACGAACATAGAGGGTATCTATGCCATCGGTGATGTTCTGGGCAAGCGCATGCTGGCTCATGTTGCCTCCTACGAAGGAGAGATAGCTACAGAGAATGCCCTCGGCCGAAGACGCCAGGCAGACTATCGAGCTGTGCCAACGTGTGTCTTCACTTATCCTGAAATCGCGGGCGTCGGCATCACCGAGCAAAACGCTAGGGACAGCAACACTCCTCACAAGGTGAGCAAGTTCCCCTTTGCTGCCTGTGGCCGTGCTATTGCTATGGGTGAGACTGTTGGAATGGTTAAGGTGATCTGCCATGCTTGTGACGGTAAGGTTTTGGGCGTGCACATTATGGGGCCACACGCTGGTGATCTTATCGCGGAAGGTGCCCTTGCCATACAACTTGGCGCAACTGCCGAGGATCTTGCCCATACCATTCATGCTCACCCCACGTTGCCTGAGGCGGTGCATGAGACCGCCATGGGACTGCTGGATGGGGCAATACACTTTCAGAGAATATAGAGTTGCACAGATGGACACTACTGTCACTAGAGTGTATGGCGTCTCTAACATTCGCAATGAGACTCACGCATCATCCGGAAGGGAATGCCTGGCCGGCTACTTAGGAGTAGTTCCGTACGACCTCGCCTTGAGACTGCAGCAGGCATTGCTATCCGCCAGAGCTGAAGGGCTCATTCCTGACGTCCTGCTCTTGCTTCAGCATCCGCCGTCGTTCACCGTAGGACGATTCAGAGGGAAAGAAGATATCATCGTTCCTCGGGAGATGCTGACACGTGAGGGTATAGCTGTCTTTCATACCAATCGAGGCGGCAGTGTCACGTATCATGGTCCGGGGCAGCTCATAGGCTATCCCGTTCTGAACCTCAAGGAGAAGGGCTTGGGCGTGCGCCAGTACATATGGAGCCTAGAGGAGGTTATCATAAGGCTTCTGCATACTATTGGCATCCAAGGCCATCGAGTGGCGGACCACCGTGGTGTCTGGGTGGGCGACAAGAAGATATGTTCCGTAGGCGTAAATGTCAGCCGCGATATCAGTACTCACGGCTTTGCATTGAACGTGAGCAACGAGTTGCACTACTTCCAGTACATAAGACCTTGCGGCCTGGCAAGTGAAGTGATGACTTCCGTTTCGGAGTTATCGGGACGTTCTGCAGAGGCGGAGACCGTCCTAAGCGACGCCATTCGCTGTTTCTCAGAGGTATTTTATCTAGGCTGCAAGCGAAGGGATGATGTATGTCTGGCTATGCTAGGCGCCCTGAGTGGCTGAAGCTAAGTCCCCTGGACTCCAGGATTCTGGGTCCAATGAGGAGACTTACTCTTGATCTGAAACTTCATACTGTATGTGAAAGTGCGCATTGCCCTAACCGAGCCGAGTGCTTCAGTCGAGGCACTGCCACCTTCATGATACTGGGCGACACCTGTACTCGTCGTTGTACGTTCTGCGGAGTCAGAAAAGGACGCCCGCAGGATCTAGATCCGCAGGAGCCACAGCATATTGTAGAGGCAATCAGCACTTTGAAACTTAGTTACGTGGTTGTTACTTCTGTAACCAGAGATGACCTGCCCGATGGCGGGGCCTCCCACTTCGCCCAGACCATCAGAGCTATTCATGACTATAACCGGGCAATCGCGGTCGAGGTCCTGATCCCTGATTTTGGAGGTTCGCGATCCGCTGTGGAGGATGTCCTATCGGCCCAGCCGGCTGTGCTCAACCATAATCTGGAGACTGTACCCAGGCTCTACCCCGAGGTTCGTCCTCAGGCGGAGTATCGGCGATCACTGGAGGTTCTGAGTCGAGGCAGGCTCCTTGACGACAATCTTCTGACTAAGTCGGGAATCATGTTAGGGCTGGGTGAATCACAGCAGGAGGTCATCGAACTGATGACTGATCTCAGGCAAGCTGGTTGTGATGTTCTAACTATAGGCCAGTATTTGCCGCCTTCACTCAAGCATCACGAGTTGGTCAGGTACATCTCTCCCGAGGAATTTGTAGAATATCAGAATATTGGGAGGGACATGGGGTTCGTCTCGGTCTTCTCTGGTCCGCTTGTGCGCAGCTCTTTTCATGCTGCTGAGGCGTATCTTCTGGCCACTCGGAAGATGCCTCGTGGTTCTGGACGATAGGCGGCCGGAGAAGAATTCGCCACAAGGCGTGTTAGCAGGGAGCATCACCTGCCAGTCAAGCGCGATTGTTCGCGGGATGGGCGAAACAGCTATCCTGACAGTCTCGATTCCTAGGCTCTAGGATTCATCGCTTGTGTTGACGGGTTCTCCACGGGGTTGGCTCGGAGAAATCCTGGTAAAGAATATGCGTTTCCATGACCTACGTCATACCTTCGCAAGCCTTATGTTATAGAGGGGAGCAAAGCCAAAGGTTATCTCAGAGGCACTAGGGCATAGTTCGGCAGCCTTTACAATGGACACTTGTTCACATATAATTTGAGGGATGCAATCAGAAGCTATGGCGTTACTGGATGAGGTGTTACTACGAGAGAAAAACGGCATTGGAAGATAAAAATAGCGCCAATTTAACAGCAAAATTAGGGATACCGCCGAGAAAAAACCAAAATTTAGCTTCAATGGCAGCGTAGCTCAGGGGTAGAGCAGAGGACTCATAAGCCTTTGGTCGGTGGTTCAAATCCACCCGCTGCCACCAAAACTAAAATTCAACAATAAGATATCGTGAGAAATTGCGAGTAAATCGATTCCTCACACTTTTCTTGGTCTGGTTAGTTCGTTGATGGGCAGCCTTGATAACCATATCCAGCCCAAACTACTACACTTCTATCCGCAGCCAGTTATTCCCTGGAGATGACCCCAATCGACTCTACTTCAACCAGGTATTCGGGTTTGCCCAACTGTGCCCCCAAAACAGAACTGACCGGGGGATTGTCTATCAAGAATGGAGCATACTTCTGATAATATGCCAATTCGGTACGCCGCATGGCAGGATAGTCCTTCAGATCCTTCAATATGATGAGGTTTTTGATCAGATTGTTCATTGAGCTGCCAGCTTCTTCCAGAGCACGGCGAATTTTACCTAAAGCAATCTCCATTTGTTCCTCGAATACCATAGTCTCTACTCTGGCTGTCTCATCGTTGGCTCCCTGGCTGCCGGAGATGAAGATCAGGTTGCCGACCACAATTGACCGGGAGAATTTCCCAGCCTCAGCTGGGACATTCGGGTAGCTCAATTTCTTGCCCGCCCAGTATTCAGGATAGTGAATTACCCTCTGATCCATATGCTTCCTCCTTTTAAAAGGCTTGCCATATTATAGCAACTGCAGCTAAGACTCATATCTGTATCCTCTTGACCTTTT
>SOJB01000103.1 GCA_004376695.1 Dehalococcoidia bacterium
TCGGAATGCCGAGGCGGTTTGCATAGTCGGCCACTCCGGCACGAACGCCTCTGAACACGCGTCGAGGATGCAGAACACCCTTAGGCAGCCTCTCATAAGGGAAGTCGGGCGGTCCGAAACAGAACACATCGGTGTTCATGATAGGCTTGGCCCCCAGGCCTGTGCCCAGTATGTCGCGGATAACTCCGCCTATTCCTGTTGCCGCCCCTCCGTAGGGCTCCAATGCTGACGGATGATTATGTGTTTCCACTTTGAAGCAAATCGCATAACGACCATCGAAATCTATGACACCGGAATTGTCCTTGAAGACCGAGAGACACCAGGGTTTCTTCAATTCGTCGGTGGCTTTCATGATAGTGCTTTTGAGCAGATTGTCGATAGTAAGTTGACCAAGCTTGACTCTACTACTGAAGGTCTTATGCACACAGTGCTCAGACCATGTCTGAGCCAGAGTCTCAAGCTCGACATCGGTTGGATTGCGACCTAGTTTGGAGAAGTGATCCTGAATCTGCTTCATCTCGCCTAGACTCAGCCAGAGCCCGTCTCTGCTCACCTCCATTAGCTGGTTATCATCGGCGCTCAGCAAGTCGACTCTGTTTAGGTTGAACTCATATCCTGCGGATGGCGCAGAGACCGCCTCATACTCGGTGACGACGTGCTGGACAACGCTGTTAACCAGCAACTTGTCGCAGATAGATTGAAACGCTTCGTCGGAGAGTGTTCCCCACAGCAAATATCTCTTTGTGGTTCTTACTGACTCAACGGTGGTGACGCCGAGATCACGAATTCCCTTCCTGATGCTCTCCTCCACAGGATCTATTACACCAGGATTATAGGCAACCTCAACGGCATGAGCACCGTGGTATGAGAGCCCTGCGTTGGCTTCATAACAGGAATACGCTTCGACTACAGGATCAACCAGGAGTTCTTCGCAGATTCTTCTTACCTCGTTTTCGCCCAGGTCTCCCTCAATAAGGTATATGTCACTCACTCGCGCCTGCTTTACACTTGCGATGCCGAGGTCGAGTATATCCTTTTGCAGAGCTTCTCCTTTCGGGTCGCGGAAACCGTCCTTTATAGAGACTTCAACTCGATACAAAAGCACTCCTCTCTGTCTCTACCGTCTTAGCAGTATCCAATGTATTCCTACACATTCACTTCGGCTGTCCTGCGGTGATCCGAAGACAGACGCATGCCAAAGGGGTCACACGCTTTGGACAAACGATCATTAGTCATGAGCGTCAGAGAATCTGCTCCTGAAGACGCTGCATCATATATCTTATCTTATCGACCCGGCCTTTCTCAAGACAGGAGATGGCCTGATCGGGTATGACGCCGGCATCCGTGGAACTGCAAAATGTATGGCCCTGGCGAGAAAGCTCTTCATATGGGAGTTCAGCGTTAACAATATTCCCGTTGTATACTATGCGAGCTATAATATCGGCAAGTATCTCTTAAGCTCATAGTCTGTCACCTGAGTCCGATAGTGATCCCATTCGATTTTCTTGTTCTGGATGAAAGCTGAGAAAACGTGTTCACCAAGAGCTCTTGCCACCAGTTCACTTTTCTCAGTTAGGAGTATGGCTTCCAGCAAGCCGGCAGGCAAGGTGCCTATTCCCCGTTTCTGTCTCTCTTCCTCAGTCATCTCGTACACGTTTTCTTCCACAGGGTCAGGAACCTCGTATTGCTTCTCGATCCCCTCCAACCCCGCAGCCAGCATCACGCTGAAAGCAAGATAGGGATTGCAGGCGGGATCAGGTGACCTGAATTCGATCCTGGTCGATTTCTCTCTGCCGGGGCGGTACTCGGGAACCCGCACGAGGTCGGAACGGTTCCGCCGCGCCCAAGAGAGATATACCGGCGCTTCGTAGCCTGGAACAAGGCGCTTATAGGAATTGACCCACTGGTTGTTAACTGCAGTAATCTCAGGAGCATGTTTAAGTAGTCCGGCTATGAAGCACTTAGCCGTCTTGGACAGGTAGTATTCATCATCTCTGTCAAAGAAGGCGTTCCTGTCACCCTTGAAAAGTGACTGGTGGACATGCATGCCACTGCCATTTATGCCAATGATGGGTTTGGGCATAAAGGTAGCGTAAATCCCATGCTGTAGAGCTATTTGCTTCACTACCAGCCGATAGGTCATCACATTATCGGCCATGGTCAAGGCATCAGTATACCTCATGTCCAACTCATGCTGGCTGGTGGCAGCCTCGTGATGAGAATACTCAACGCTAATGCCCATCTCCTTCAAAGCGACCACTGTCTCCCGCCTCAGGTCGACGGCTGCGTCGCGAGGAGTCATGTCGAAGTACCCTCCCTCATCAAGAGGCTCAGTCCCCTTCGAATCACGGAAGTAGAAATACTCCAGTTCTGGCCCTACATTGAACGTATAGCCCATGTCGGCTGCTCGCTTCAGGTTTCTCTTCAAAACATATCTTGGGTCACCCTCAAAAGCTTCACCGCCGGGTCTCAAAATGTCGCAGAACATTCGCGCGACGGTGTGGTCTCCTCGGAGCCTTGAGGGAACCAGCTGGAAGGTATTGGGGTCAGGCAAAGCTACCATATCACCTTCATCAATACGGGCAAAGCCCTCAATTGACGATCCGTCAAACCCCATCCCCTCCCCCAGAGCGTCTTCCACTTCCTCAGCGGCGATGGTAAAGTTCTTCAGGAAACCGAGGATATCGGCGAACCACAGCCAGATGAATCCAACATCGTGTTCCTTGACCATCCTTACGACATAATCTGTGCCTTCTTCTCGACTCCTCTTCTCCATCATTACCTCCTTACCCTTGTTTGATATTGGTTCAGAATGCACTCGTTCCGCACTTCGGTGACACATTACTTCCCTGCCGCGATCTTGATTATAGCACTCAAGGCCCTCCAGCGGCGTCAGATAGTTGAAAACTCGATGCGATTTTCCTGTGTCCTGTACCCGCTCCCACTGCAACACGTCACCTCTCACCCCGACAACCCGGCGCCCGGATTGCAGATCCCGAAGTCGCTCCACTCCGAATCCCACACGAGACACCATAATCCTCAATGTAGCGGCGAGAGCCTTCGACGCACAATCACAGATGAGGCGCTGTTGAGTGCTCGGGCATCTTCTCCGCAGAATCGTAGTACTAATTCACTAGGCCAAACAGGACTAACGGGTGATTCCCCTCAATCTGGCTAACTGCTATCTTAAAGATACTGCGACTGCATGATGCAGCGGAGAGAGACGATATGAAAACAGTTGCTTCCACCTCCAACAATTATGAGACGAGGCTAGTAGCGAAGCTACGGATGGGCGACAGCACAGCTGTAGAGGAGTTCTACAACGTCTATAGGAGAAGACTCCACTATCTGGTACTGGAGCATGTGGACCGAGACCAGGGCTTAGCTGAGGATCTGGTTCAGGAAGTATTCCTTGCTGCCCTCGGTTCGTTGGACAGGTTCCGTGGTGACAGCCAGCTTTATACCTGGCTGCGCAGTATCGCATTTCACAAGATAAACGACTATTACCGTCGCCAGGCGCGGGAGCCTAAGCCTGAGGAATCACCTCCCGAGATTCAGGCCCTGAAGCTAGAGCAAGCCACCGGCGATGAACAGGCGACCCATAGTGCTATGGAATCAGAAGAGACTCGCCTCGAAGTTCGCCATGCCCTGGTGGACTTGCCTCAGGATTACCAGGACGTACTGGTACTGAAGTACCTTGAAGAGATGCCGGTGATAGAGATAGGTGAGGTTATGGGCCGCTCGCCAAAATCGGTTGAGGGATTGCTCGCCCGAGCCCGGA
>SOJB01000044.1 GCA_004376695.1 Dehalococcoidia bacterium
CGGCAGCCAATTGGTGACTGCGTTCGCGACGGAATATCCACCACATTCCCAGCAAATACAGTATAAGAATAATAATGCTCGGGATGCCCACCCAGCCGAGAGCTAAGGAGGAGAGCCTGCCACCAGCGATCATGCTCACGCCGACAATGGCAATGAGCAATGCTCCCCAGCCAGCTGCTATCATATGCCTTGGGCTTGCCACCGTCAGAACCGGGGTACGCCGGTGCAGAATATCGAGCAAAGCCAGGATGAGGAGGTTGAAACAACAACTTCCGAGCAACGTGCCCAAAGCTAAATCAGGCGAGCCAACCAGTGCCACAGAGCTCACCCCTGTGGTCAGTTCAGGCATCGTGGTAACAACGGCAATGAGCACCAACCCTATCCATATTCGCCCCAACCTCGTCTTCCCGGCAATGGCATCCCCGTACTTGGCTAGCTTTGTTCCGGCCAATAGGATAACCATCAGGCAGAGAACAAACTTAAGCCAGATCAAAGTTGGCTCCTGAAATCGAGCAAAGTACAGCAATCATACTACATAGACAGGAACTCCGCCAAGCATCATCCAGTCAAGGATGGCCTGTATGTTATAATCGGCGATGTAACGAAGGAGAGGTGACCGAGTGGATGATGGTGCCGCTCTCGAAAAGCGGTAGGCAGAAATGCCTCGTGGGTTCGAATCCCACCCTCTCCGCCAGTAAGGGAGTATCGCCCAGAGCTTGCCTCCGAAGCAGGGCTGACGCAAGCGTAACCCGCCACGGAGAGGTGCTGGAGTGGTTTAACAGGCACGCCTGGAGAGCGTGTGTCGTCTTGGCGACCGTGGGTTCGAATCCCACCCTCTCCGCCAATAACAAGCAACAGAAGTACTCAAGAATGCTGCAGTCACCTAATCTATTTGGCCACGCGAAATCTGTTGGTTTTGTGAGGGCGGGTTCTCAACCAGATCTTCGATTTCGTTGGGTGAGAGCTGATTGAGCTATTGCGCTTGACCAATTCCCGTTCTGTCACTCATAGACCGCTCCCCTGCTAGCGACGCTGAATCGGAAAAGAGGATTTAGAGCCCGATTCATGAGATCACGATATTAGCATCTGTTTGCTGTGCCGTACGTTGCCCGGTGATGCAAGGGACGGCTCCAGTATACTGAGGAGAAGGTAATGCGTCGCTGGATTGTGGCAAAGGGACGGAGTTGCAGAAGGGCGAGATTTTGTATAGGCTTACCTGCAACAATATGTCGGTGGAAAACCTTGTGTGAATTTCCTCGTTTGCTTTCTGAAATCTCGGCCATCTCAGTGAGGTAACGGACAATGAAAAAGGACAGGGGAGTCAACAAAGCTCCCGGTCAAGCTAGTTCTCATTCGAAGTTGTCTGACCGGGGCAGCAAGGCTGAGAAGTATTATCATGACCTTGTGGCTTTGAGCCGAGTCTCGGCGGCAATCAGTGGTCTGCATGACCTGGATGCCATTCTTAAGATTGGCTTGGATAATGTGCTGAGCATCATAAATGGAACCGTTGGAGGAATAATGCTCCTGGATGAACCGAGTCAGACGCTGTCCTACCGTGTTTATCACGGTCTGTCCGCCAAATATGCTGAAGAGATGCGTCTCAAACTTGGCGATGGGGTCGCGGGAAAAGTAGCTCAAAGCGGCAGGTCAGTGCTACTGGAGGACATCTCCTCGGAACCCGATGCTGCCCGGATTGACCTGATAAGTGCAGAAGGTCTAAGGGCATTCATCAGCGTCCCCCTCCGAGCGAAAGATAATGTTCTAGGTGTGATGAATGTTGCCAGTCATGTGCCGCATCGTTTCACCAAAGGAGACGTGCATCTCTTGCACTCAATTGGCGACCAACTCGGCATAGCTATTGAGCAAACAAGACTTCACGAGCGGCTGAGAAGAGCGCGGGAAAGATTACGCAAACTTGCACGACAGAATCTTGTAGCAGAGGAGGAGGAACGGAGGAGGATTGCCCGTGAGCTACACGATGAGACCAGTCAATCGCTCTCTGGGATAGCACTTCAGCTAGAAGCGCTGATGGAAATGTCCGCGAAGTCTGGTAATCAGGATGCTAAATTCATTGCTGGACTGAAGAAAGTCCAATCGCTGACAGTGCAGGTACATAAGGAGGTAAGCAGGCTGATTTCCAATCTCCACCCTGCTGTATTGGATACGCTGGGGTTAGCCGCTGCTGCTCGCCAGTATGCCAAGAGTAGGCTTCAGCCCTTAGACATTGACGTAACAACGGAGGTTAAAGGGACTGAGATGCGGTTTCCTCCTGATGTAGAAGCTGCTCTTTTCCGCGTTGTCCAAGGAGCCATTGGCAACATTGCCGAGCATTCTCAAGCAAAGAATGCTTCCATAGTGCTGGTATATCTACGAGATGAGTTCTCGCTAAGTATCTGCGATGACGGGCAGGGATTTGATGTTTCCGGAATCACCGATGTGGAGGAAAGCGGGCGAGGCCGTGGATTATTCAGTATGAGAGAGAGGATCGGTTTCCTTGGCGGGACCAGTGGTATTGAGTCCAGGATTGGAGTAGGAACTACGATTTGGGCCAAGATTCCGATAGGTCAAGACATTATATATGGCGAAGATAAGAGTACTGGTAACTGACGACCATGCTATCGTACGTGACGGTATTTGTGCCCTGCTTGCTCTTACAGGGGATATAGAAGCGGTAGGCGAGGCCACCAACGGAAGACAAGCATTGGAGATGATCAGAAAGCTTAGGCCCGAGGTGATACTGATGGACATGGTGATGCCTCTTATGGATGGACTGGAGGCAACCCGCCGAATACACAAAAAGTTCCCGGAGACAAAGGTGATAGTACTGACCCAATACGAAGAGAGGGACTACGTATTCCCGGTTATCGAAGCTGGAGCCAGCGGTTTTGTCAGTAAAGCAGCGGCATCCTCAGAGCTTATCTCAGCCATTCGGTCTGTGTACCGTGGGGATTCTTTCCTGTCTCCATCCATAGCCAGACTCTTAGTCGAAGACTATCAACAGATAGCCAGAGCAGGAAAAGGCAAGGACATATGCGAACAACTGACCGGCCGAGAGAGAGAAATACTAAAATTGCTGGCAGAAGGGCACTCTACTAATGAGATAGCCGGAATACTCATCATTAGCCCCAAGACTGTAGAAAGACACAAGACTAACCTGATGGCAAAGCTGGATATCCACAACCGCCTTGACCTGTTCAAATATGCCCTGCGCAAGGGCATTGTCACCGTCTGAGATTATGGCCTCGTAGTCTCCACGGCAGCACGTATCTCTCACCCCACTAATCGGACGCGTCATCCCCGTAAATGAGTGGTTAGCCGCCGAAATCTGCGGTAACATTTCCCTACCTTCTGGGGTAAACACCTCTATTCCTTCGATTGACCGGGCGTTATACTTCATAGTAGCAGCAGGCCGAAACAAACGCCCGGAAACGTGTAGCTGGCAAGGGGGTGAAAGATGGAAAGGAACGCCAAAATTCTACTGGTGGACGATGAGTCGGATTTCATTGCGGATATGCAGGCCGAATTACTGGCAAAAGGTTGGCAGGTGCTCACCGCCAGCAACAGATTACAGGCAGAAGAGGTAGCGCGTCACGAAAAGCCTGACCTGGTTATTCTGGGCACAATAGTGCCACGTGGAGATGCCTTTCGGCTGCACCAGTGGTTGAAACAGAGCCCCGATTTCAGAGAAGTCCCTCTCATTGTGGTTGATGCCCCACCGGAAAAGCGTCTGATTAAGGGTTGGCGTATGGACGAGGGCTTGAAGCTTGAAGCCGAACA
>SOJB01000052.1 GCA_004376695.1 Dehalococcoidia bacterium
TATTTCTATATCAGGATTTGCAATTCATCAGCCGTCTCTTGAAAGAGGTCCGAACATCAAAGCGAAGATATTAAGATGATGCTAGTCGCTTCTGCACCAGCCGGACCACCTCTGCCGGAAATTGCGCAACCTCCACTCCAGCCTCTTGAAGCGCAGAGACCTTGCTCTGAGCCGTACCTCTTCCATCCCCCTGGATAATAGCCCCGGCATGCCCCATTCGCTTTTCTTGAGGGGCATTCAGTCCAGCGATGTAAGCAACAACCGGTTTGGTCATTGATTTTTTAATGTATTCGGCTGCCTCTTCTTCCTGCATACCACCAACCTCACCTACGAGCACCACCAGGTCAGTATCAGGATCTTCCTCAAACAGGCGCAAAAGCTCAGGGACATTTGTGAACACTACAGGGTCAGCTCCAATTCCTACTGCAGTGCTCTGCCCAAAACCAGCGGTGGCAAGGTTAACACTGACCTCGTAAGAGAGAGTTCCGCTCCTGGAAATCAGTCCGATTCGGCCCGGTTTAAACATATTCCCTGGCATGATCCCCAGCTTAGCCTCGCCTACAGTGATAATGCCCGGACTTGTCGGGCCTACGATCTGCACATCGCTATCAGTGGCATACTCGCGAATCTCCATAACGTCATGCACGGGTACGTGCTCTGTAATCACAACGATAAGCTTGATTCCAACATCAATCGTCTGGATAGCTGTCTCCTTGACGCCCTGAGGAGGTACGAAGAACACCGATGCCTCAGCACCTTGTTCGGCCACCGCCTCGGCTACAGTGTCATAAACAGGAATGCCTTCTACCACCCAACCACCCTTTCCCGGGGTGACACCAGCAACGATGTTCGTTCCATACTCCAGCATCCACCGTGTCTGGCTTTGTCCTACCCTTCCGGTAATCCCCTGTATTAAGGCCTTCGTCTCTCGGTTCAGCAGAATACTCATGCCGTTCCCTCCAGAAGCCCTGCTAGATACTCTATGGCTTTCTCTGTGGAAATATCGGTGACAACATGCACTCCGTGTTCACGAAAGATCTCCCATGTCTCCTCTTGCCGGTTCCCCAGAGCCTTGGCCATCACAGGGATACTAACATTATGTTCCTTCATGTATTTCCCGACCCCTTTCGCACCTTCGTGAATTGGGTTAATCCCACCATAGATATTTATGAACACAGCCCTTAGCCCTTCTTTCTGCATCACAAGGTCCATCGCATTGTACAGAAGTTCTGCCGTGATACCTCCACCCGTTTCCAGGAAATTGGCTGGTCTCATCTTCTGTTTGATTATATCCATGCTGGCCATGCCTAACCCTGCTCCACTGGCAATAAGTCCTATATCACCGTCGAGTTCCACGTATGTAACCCCTATCTCACGTCCCTTTCGCTCCCGTGGATTATCAATCCGGCCTTCGACGTCCAGGTTAAGGTCGATATGCCGATACAAGCTTGAATCATCGATTTCCACCTTGGCGTCAAGTCCCAGATACTTACCCTGAGTAGTTCGAGCAAGGGGATTTATCTCAGCAACCAGACAATCGTAACTTTCAAATACCCGGTAAAGTGCTGTGAGCATGCTGGCTACCGGAGTCACTTCATGTCCTTCCATGCCTACTTCACGGCACATCTCTCTTGCTTCCGCGAGATGAAGCCCTTTACTAATAGAGACGAGCCTCATCGCTACCGACTTTGGCTGCTCCATCACTAACTGATTCACGGATACGCCGCCCTCGGAACTGACGATCACCACCGGTGTGCCGCGGTACCCGTCTATGGTAACCCCCAGATAAAGCTCCTTGGCCACATCGACTTTCTGAGCCACCATTACCTGTTGTACAGGCAATCCTCTCACCGACGAGGCCAGCAGACTTTCGGTGCCTCTCTCTACCTGGTCGAGCGATTCAGCAGCTTGCACAGCACCAGCGAGTCCTCGACCTCCTGTCAGCACCTGAGCTTTCAACATTACAGGCAACCCAATCTCCTCAGCCTTCTCCCGAGCCTCTTGCGGAGAGGTCACCACCGCATTACGCGGCACCGGGATACCCTTACGGGCAAACAATCCGCTTGCTTCAAATTCATATAATCTCATAGGCCATCATCACCCGGCGTTCGTTAAAGAATATCGTATTGAGGCCGTGGGGTCAATTTTGTGAAAAGAACCCACGCTTCGATGCAAGTATCAGACAGGCACATTTTGTAAGGAAAAGAGGTAAGTGATAAACTGTAACACGGTCCTCGAGGACCTGAGTGTGAGATAATATAAAGGCAAAAGGAGACACAAAGATGGCAATCAAAACCGCTGAGCAGTACCGTGAGTCACTGAAAGACATTAAACCTACAGCATATATTCTGGGAGAAAAAGTGGATAAGGTTCATGAGCACCCACTGATTAAACACATGATAGCAGGGGTGGCAAAGACCTATGAGATGGAAAATGGCCCGGAAGGTAGCCAATACCTAGTGACAAAGTCGGACTTGATCGACGAGGACGTGAGTCGCTTTGTCAAATTCTACAGGAGCCCCGAAGACCTTCTCGCTAAAGTAAGAATGCTCAGATTTCTCTCCCACCGAATCGGTACCTGTTATATGCGATGCACGGGCATGGATGCGATGAATTCAATCGGTATAGAAGCATACAACTGCGACCAGAAATGCGGCACCAGTTACTGGGAAAGATTACAGGAGTTCGTTGAATACGTTCAGAGGAACGACCTTGTCGTATTCAGCGGTGTAACGGATGTGAAGGGTGATAGAATGCTTCGTCCATCTGAGCAGAAAGACCCTGATATGTATCTGCACGTAGTGGACAGGAATAATGACGGCATCGTGGTCAGGGGAGCAAAGATTCACCAGACCGGTTCACTTTGCGCCCACTGGGGACTGGTTGTACCCACCAGAGAGATGCGCGAAAGTGACAAAGACTATGCCGTCTCATTCGCTTTCCCCACGGATGCTGAGGGAGTTATCCACGTTTACGGCAGGGGGACACTGGAAATGAGACCAATGGAGGGTTACGACTTGGGCAATGTCGAATTCAGCAAGTTTGCTCCTCTGATCATCTTCAAAGACGTATTCGTGCCCTGGAAGAATGTATTCCTATGTGGCGAATATGAATATGCCGGCAACATGGTGAGGAACTTCGGCAACTATCACCGGCATTCACACGGCGGTTGCAAGTGCGGCGTTGGCGATGTTCTCATCGGCGCTGCTGCCACAGCCTGTGACTACAATGGCATGGCGAAGAGACCTTCACATATCAACCACAAGCTTGCCGAGATGCTCAAGGTCACTGAGGCCATCTACGGATGCTCCATCGCTGCCTCTGTTGAGTCCAAGCCAACTCCATCAGGGATTTACGCCGTTGATCCTGTGCTGGCGAACATCTCCAAGCTTTACGAGGGCAAGGAGCTGGCTGAGGTTGTTCGGATGATGATTGAGATAGCTGGAGGCATGGTGACTGATGTTCCGTCAGATAAGGACTTCGAGAACCCGGAGATCGGCCCGCTTCTCCAAAAATACCTCAAAGGTGCGGAGAACGTATCCACAGAGAACAGAATACGGATATTCAGGTTGATTGAGAAACTTGCCTTCGAAAGCAGGGATATCGTCTCCAATATCCATGGAGCAGGCTCGCCCGAGACACACCGAATGACGGTATTGCGGCACTCAAACATCGACGAGAAGAAGGGCTTCGCCAAGAAGCTTGCCGGCATTAAAGAAGAAGCATAGATAAGTGAAGCAAT
>SOJB01000096.1 GCA_004376695.1 Dehalococcoidia bacterium
CCACCTTATAGGAATTAGTCATGCCCATGGAAAGATATCTCATCTCTACATTGGGCAATTTCAGCCCTTTGATTTCTTCAAATATCTTCCTTGTCTTGAGGAAATAAGGCCTGGAATCTTCAGGGTCTCCAAAACGGGGCCCCATAGTCATAAGGCCCATCACCTTGATATTTCTAAGATGGGATATTCCTCTTATTAGCTGTTCGACATCTTCCGGGAGCACTCCTGATTTCTGGGGCTCTCTGCCACTGTTTACCTCAATCAATATTGGCATTACTTTGCTGATTTGAGCACACTTTCTATCGATCTCCCCGGCTATTTCCAGAGAATCGACGCTTTCTATCATGTCGAACATTTCTAACGCTTTTCTCCTGACGTTATGCTTCTGGAGGGTGCCGATGAAATGCCATTTCGCTCTCTTTGCCACCAATTCATAGGCTTCTCTCGCCTCCCTGATGTAGTTCTCTCCGACGGTTCTTATTCCTGCCTGAACAGCTTCCAGGACCTCGTCCGG
This sequence comes from Dehalococcoidia bacterium, assembly GCA_004376695.1. GTDB lineage: Bacteria > Chloroflexota > Dehalococcoidia > GIF9 > AB-539-J10 > RBG-13-51-36. The sequence goes on from SOJB01000096.1 coordinate 515, forward strand.
CGCCCTTGTTTTTGCGGCCGCCACCACTTCAACTCCACGCGGCAGTTCAGCCAGCAGTCTGGCGACGTTCTCTCTGATTGTCTGGCCGGGCATGTCAAGATTGTAATCCATTAAGCCTGCCAGCCGCAAGGATAGGGATGTTGAAACCAGTTGACAGGCTGCTGGAGAACTCAGAATCGGAGGCGAGAGCTTCTGGAGCCAGGAAACTCTCCTCCCTGAGTACTTCGGAAAGATCAGGCAGGTCGCTTGACAAAAGGGAATCGTGATTGTATTATGGGATTGAGTATAATATTCCTTACACTCAGTCGCAACCTGTAAGGAGGTGAAACTGATGCTGCCTCATGTCGATGATTTCTTGCTGAACTTGCAGGCCAATAAGTACTCCTCGGAGACGATTTACAACTATGAGCGGGATCTGAATGTCCTCAGCGATTTCCTGGATGAGAGCGACATCGAGTTTGACAAGATCGATAAGCGCGCCATCACCTATTACAAGGCGTATTTGGTTTCCCGTGACCGCAGAACAGCAAGTCTGGGTAAGCAAGGCGAGAGACAGCTTGATTCGCGCTCTATAAACCGCATGCTATCGGCGCTAAGAGCGTATCTGCGCTACTTGATTGACGTTGACTACCCTTGTCCTTTGCCGCCCGAGGCGGTCAAGTTAACCAAGGCTGGCAAGAAGCACCCCCAGGTGGCGGAGCTCCAGGATTTGATCAGGCTGATTGAAGCGCCGAGTTCGTTGGAGTCGAATCCGAAAACCGCTCTACGGAACCGCGCCATGCTCGAAGTTCTGTTTGCCACTGGCATGCGAATTTCTGAGCTATGCGGTCTGGATCGCAATCAAATCGATGATACCGGGCGGATCTTTATCACAGGCAAGGGCAGAAAGCAGCGCTTCGTCTACCTTACTCCGCGGGCGAAACAGCATCTGGATGCATATTCAGCCATCCGCGAGGACACCTGTCCTGCCCTGTTCATCCCTTATGCCGGCAGAAATGTAGCTAAATCCAAGAGAAGGATTTCCACCAATTACCTTCAGGATAGAATCAAGAGATATCGGGAGAGATTGAGAATCAACGTCCCCACCTCGGCGCATTCCCTGAGGCATGGTTTCGCTACTTATCTGGCCGAAAGAGGCGCTAATCCTGCAGCTCTTCAGATTCTGCTGGGTCATGAATCTCTGGATACCACCACCCGCTATGTCCATGCCTCCGATAAGTATGCTGAGGAGACTCACCACAAGTACCATCCTCTGGCTGAATCGGATTAGAATCAGCCAATCAGAACATTATGTCAACTGCCGTCAAATAAGGCTTCACTCTTCCGTGGCTGCTGTTTCTTACCAGGCTTAGGGGAACACGCCTCTGATAGTCATGGCAGCTGCCAACTTGCGCAACGCACTCATGTAAGCTGCCGTTCTCATGTCGACCTTGTCATGCTGGCTAATGTGTAGTACCTCGGCAAAGGCATTAGTCATCAATTTCCGCAAGTAGTTGTTTACTTCTGCTTCATCCCAGAAGAAGGATTGCAGACCCTGCACCCACTCCAGATATGATACTATCACGCCGCCCGCGTTGGCCAGTATGTCAGGAGCAATGAATATGCCTTTATCACAGAGAATCTTGTTTGCATCGGGCGTAGTTGGACCGTTGGCGCCTTCTACGATTATCCTTGCTTTTACCGAAGGGGCGTTAGCTTTGACCAGCGCATGTTCAAGAGCTGCTACTACTAAGATATCGCACTTTAGCTCCAAGAGTTCAGCATTGGTTACTGTTTCCGCATTCCTGAAGCCGATCACTGAACCTATCTCTTTCTTCTTAGCGAGCAAACCTTCCAGGTCTAGACCCTTGGGGTTGTAAACGCCGCCCTTGGAATCGCTTATTGCTATTACCCGGCAACCCTCTCCCGCTAGAAGCTCAGCAGCCGTCGCCCCCACATTTCCGCAGCCTTGAACGACAACGGTTGCTTCCCTGGGGTTTACACCCAAGTGCTTGGTTGCCAGCAAAGCACTGACCGTGCAGCCGCGTCCGGTGGCCTCGAACCTACCCTTACTACCACCTATTTCCAGAGGTTTGCCGGTGACGACGGCTGGCACGGAATAACCCCTTCCCGTGCTGTAAGTGTCCATAATCCAGGCCATGATCTGAGGGTTAGTGCCTACGTCAGGAGCAGGGATATCACTTTCAGGCCCCATCAAAATTGCGATTTCAGCGGCGTAGCGCCGAGTTAACCTTTCGAGCTCACCCTGAGACAGAGTCTTTGGGTTGCACACCACAGCTCCCTTGGCACCACCATAGGGGACATTGACAACTGCGGTCTTCAAACTCATCAAGGCCGCCAGCGCTCTTACCTCATCCAGGGTGACGTCAGGGTGGTAACGGATGCCTCCTTTGGCGGGGCCTCGGCTATCGCTGTGCACCACCCTGAAGCCGCTGAAGACTTTTACTTCCCCATCATCCATCTTTACAGGGAAATGGACCGTCAACTCCCGCTCGCATTCCATCAGTCTTACGCGGCACATTTCAGCGATGTTCATCTGCTGACAGACATCACTGATGAGTTTCCTAACATTCTGGAACGCCTGCTCGTTGGGACCCGTACTCATAAATTCACCTCCTTGTTTCTGTGATTCCACTCTTCCTGCGCATTGCACTCATTCTCGACTCCACCTCATTGGTATTTCGGGTGTTTCTTATCGCCGAAGACCAACCTGCCTCTCCCTTATGGAAGAAGCTCCATGGGTCCCGATGATCACCTCTATCCTTCACAAGTCCCGGAATCTCGTCAGCTCTCGATAGTTCATGACAGTACTCATAGAGTGGTTTTCCACTGCTGTGCCGGATTCAATGGCAGGGGCCACAGGATTAAGCCCACCCATAAGTGTCATTCCCACTTTATCTAATTCCACAGGAATCTCACACACAGATTTACTCACTTCGCTCGTCACACATGGTGTTTCCTGGCCAGAGACCACTTCATAATTCCCAATGTGCACGTGCGTCATCCCGACCTCCTTATCTTTCAACTGGGCCTAATCTATTCTAGGGGAATTCATCGATCTCAACATCTCTCCTCTTTTAAGCTAAGATCTTCTCCGCCTCTTCCATATCCGCCTCCATCACATGGGGGATGCCGGAGACTTCTGCCGCCT
>SOJB01000132.1 GCA_004376695.1 Dehalococcoidia bacterium
GTCGATAGTGCTAGTAGGAGCGGCAACATAAAAGGGGATGTCATTCTCGCTGGCCAGTACCGCCAGCGTATAGGTACCGATCTTGTTGGCGACATCGCCGTTGGCAGCAATCCTGTCGGCGCCGACAACGACACAGTCTATCCTTCGCCGTTGCATGAAATGGCCAGCCATGGAATCTGTAATCAAAGTCACAGGGATGCCCTCTTGCTTCAGTTCCCATGTAGTAAGTCTGGCTCCCTGCAGAAGGGGGCGGGTTTCCGTGGCCAGGACGCTCACTCTCTTTCCCTGCTCTTTGGCAGCTTTGATGACACCCAGGGCCGTGCCATAGCCCGCTGTGGCCAAAGGACCGGCGTTACAATGAGTAAGCAGAGTGAAGCCATCCTTGACAAGATTAGCTCCTAGTTGGCTCAGCTGCCTGGTCGCTGCTATTTCTTCCCGGTGAATCCGTTTAGCTTCATTGACCAGCGCTCTCTTCACTTCACTGACGCCTTCTCCACTGGTAGCCTTCTCCATCCTGTCGATAGATTGAAAGAGGTTGACCGCAGTAGGCCTGGAGACAGCAAAGGCTTGCGTAATCTGATTCAACAGGACGAGAAACTCATCCTTGTTAGCTGTTCTGATAGCTGATGCCCCCAGGGCTATGCCATAGGCGGCGGCAATCCCGATGGCCGGCGCCCCACGGACCCTCATGTCCTTGATCGCCAGTACGACATCGCGGTAATCATCCAGATCGGCGAAGGTTTGCTCCCAGGGAAGCTTGCTCTGGTCCAGTATCCTTAGCTTGCCATCAAGCCATTCTACTGCTCTCACCATCATCGCTTCTAGTATAATCCAAGGGACGGAAATAAGGAAAGCTGCAAAACAGGCTAGACAGTGGACGAGCATAGGAAGATGTCGCATACAGAAGAAGTCATGTCGGATTCTGTTTAGTAGCTGGAATGGCAAGGTACAGCATAGGCAGCCCGTTTGATAACCCCAAAGAATGATGCTACTCTTACCGGGGTTGCCTGTCCCGGGAGGTGAAGATGGCCAAGATTCATATCATAGATGTCACCAATCGCGATGGCGTTCAGAGTGCACGTCTCGGTCTCTCTAAGCTGGAGAAAACCATGATAAATCTATACCTTAACGAAATGGGTATCTTCCAGTCTGAGTTCGGTTTCCCTACTACGAGGCATGAATCGTTCTATCTGCGGGCGAACCTGGAATTGGCTGAGATGGGAGTGCTGAAACCCATTCGTTTAGGAGGATGGGTAAGGGCAACTGCCGCCGATGTGGAGAGAGCTTTCGAGCTTGTCCCCGGTATCAAGCACCTGAATCTTTCTACTCCCACATCCGACCAGATGATACAGGGCAAATTTCAGGGTGCGAAGAGCCAGGAAGATATCATATGTATGATGGCGGACGCCGTAGAAGCAGCCCGCGCGCACGGAGCCGAAAGCCTGGGGGTAAATGCCGAGGATGCCTCCAGGACAGAAACAGGTTTTCTGGTCAGATTCGGCTCGGCCGCCAGGGAACATGGAGCGCAACGAATCAGATATTGCGATACCCTTGGCTATGACAACCCGTTTACCATTTACGAGAGCGCCAGGACGATGGCGGAGAATGTCGGGATGCCTGTTGAGATCCACTGTCACGGCGACCTGGGCATGGCTGTGGCTAATTCCATTGCCGGAGCTAAAGGAGCGATAGATGGCGGTCAGGACGCTTACATCAACACTACCATCAATGGCATCGGGGAAAGAGCCGGTAATGCTGATCTTGTAGCCACAGTTCTGGCTGTCAGCAAATCCAAGGGATTTGCCGAAGGATATCAGCTGGAAAAGCCCGTAGATCTCGGAAAGGCCTGGAAAATAAGCAGATTTGCCAGCTATGCTTTCGGAGTCCCCATTCCCATAGACCAGCCCGGTGTTGGAGCCAATGCTTTTGTCCACAGCTCTGGCATTCACGCCGACGGTGTACTGAAAGACTCCGGGAACTACGAACTGTACAGCTTCGATGAAGTGGGCAGAGGGGAACCGGAGACCGTGGAGACAGGCAGCGAGATATGCGCGGGGGAATATGGCGGGATATCCGGCTTCAAACACGTAATGGGCCGGATTGCGGTGAGGTTCAAAGGCCCCGGGCAGGCTGAACGGATTCTGGAACTGGCAAGGTATGCTAACGTGGCAACGCAAAGACCGCTGGTGGAGGATGAACTGCTCTTCATTGCTAAGTATCCGGGGATTGCCGGGAAGATCCTGACGCTTATACCTCCAGACTGACTGGCCGTTGACATCGGTGTTCATCTCGTCTGACAGTGCAGGTAATTGTGGGGCTGGGGCAGGGGCCCGGCGAAACCTTGCCGGATCGCAGCAGGGCATAGAGGGGATTCGCTGCAAACCGGACCTTGACTTTCCCGGCGGGCTGTTTTGGTGCTAGAATCCTGCTAGAAGGAGGTCAGAGATGTTCAAGAAGATCCTGGTGCCACTGGACGGCTCCAAGTTAGCCGAGTGTGCACTTCCTTATGTAGAGGAGCTGGCTAGAGGCTGCGGCACGGAGGAGATCATATTGATTAGTGCCACAGAACAGGTACGAGCTCAGGTGCGAGCTCCTGAAGCGCGTGAGCTTTATCATACCAGAGAAGATCCCAGGATTCAGAGAGGTGGTATTGAGACCACTGTGACCTTTGGCAAGAAAGAAAGACAGGCGCAGAGGTATCTTGACAGGATAGCCAAGAGATTGAAAGCCAAGGAGGCAAAAGTGCGGACAGACGTGCTGTGCTGGCCTCCTGCCGAAGCAATCGCCTCATATGCAGGGAAGAATGATGTCGATATCATCGTCATGTCCAGCCATGGTCGCTCCGGCGTTAGCAGGTGGACCCACGGCAGTGTTGCCGAGAGGGTTTTCAGGGCCAGTTATGTTCCCCTGCTGATGATCAAGGCCCCCGGGTGCGTGCCGGATTTGTAGGTGACGGGGAGAGGACCGGAACATGTACGGGTGGCTACAGAGGGGAGCAAGGAAGGGACTGTAGCGAACGAGTTGAACCCCGCGATGAGAGAGTCCCTGCCCTTGATTTTCTACTCACTGGGTTATGGCCCTGCCTGGATTCTCTCCCTGGGTCCAAACGTTAGCTTTTCCTCCGGGTGGTTGCGGTGGTAGAATTGAGGGCAGGCTCTGGTCATTTGAAGCAAGAGGAGGGGGGAAAACTCTATTCCTCAGCCAGCTGCCTCGAGTGATTGGGGAATAGAGGTCGGCCGGGCGTCACCACGAAGAAGGAGAGCGATGATCAAGATTATCGTAGGTTATGAACTGAAGGAGGGTGCAGATATACAACCTGTATTGCTAAAGCTCAGGTCATATGCCCTTACATTTCCGGGTTTCATCAGTGTTGAGCATATCAGAAGCGTGAAAGACACTTCTATTGTAGCTCTGTTGTACAATTGGGAGGGGCTTGAGAATTGGGAAGCGTGGCAGAGTTCTAAGATCAGCCAGCAGATGCTGCAGGAGGCAAAGGGATTCCTGGCGTCGGAGCCGAGGATAACAGCATACACCATAATGCCTACGTCAGCGTGGACGTATACCGGCATCGAAAAATAGTTCAGGCGGGCGGGAGTAGTTCAGTGGTAGAATATCTGCTTCCCAAGCAGAGGGTCGCGGGTTCGAATCCCGTCTCCCGCTC
>SOJB01000002.1 GCA_004376695.1 Dehalococcoidia bacterium
CTGGCCTACGCGGTGACGGATTCCCGAAGAGCTGATCTCGATTACAGGCATATCCAGTTGAACAACTCTTTCCGGTAGCTCAGGAATCGACGTCTCTAAGTGCTTCAGATCCTTTGTGCCTAATCTAGGGGCAACGACGAACCTGCATAGCTGAACTAATCTCCTGGGTTCCTTCCACAAAGGTAGTTCAGCCAATGTATCGCGCCCGACGATGAAGAAAAGGCTTGCCTCGCTTCCTAGCTGCTTTCTCAGTACCATCATGGTATCCACGGTGTATGAGGGACCGGGCCGCTCCACCTCGAGAGTACAGAGCTTGAAATGAGGATTGTTCCCTATGGCACGGCGCACCATCTCCACTCTGTGCGTTGCAGGGGAGATATGTCTGTCTAGCTTGAGCCAGGGCTGCCCGGCAGGCACGAAAAGAACCTCCTGCAATCCTAGCCTTATTCGTGCTTCCTCAGCGACAATGAGATGCCCTATGTGTACAGGATCAAACGTGCCGCCAAGGACGCCAATATTCACTGCTCTATCTTCTCGGCTTGGGGCGGAATACTGCTATTTGAGGACCGGAGGTTGTTTCCTCAGCCTGCCTTCCCTGCTCCACCATCTCCATCGCTCTTCTCATCAATTCTAACACAGCTTGACCGCTAACTGCAGAGATGTAGAAGACAGGCACCTCAAGTTCATCGAGCTCTTTCTTGACCTCAGACACACCAGCCTGCGCCTGGGGTGAATCCACCTTGCTTACGGCCACGATTCTTGGCTTCCGCGTCAAGTCCGGTTTGTATAGGGCTATCTCTCGATCCAGTTGACTCAGATCCTCCATCACCCTTGGCGAACTGCCATCTAGCAAGAGAATCAGTAGCTTAGTTCTCTCAGCGTGTCGCAGAAAGCCATTTCCCAATCCTTTGCCAAGATGGGCACCTGCAACCAAGCCAGGGATTTCAGCAACAACGAAATCCCTCCTGTCGCCTGGCATGACTCCCAAAACCGGCTCGCGCGTCGTAAAGGGGTAGTCCGCGATTTCGGGTTTGGCTTTCGATATGCTGGATAACAAGGTCGATTTCCCCGAGTTGGGATGGCCGACGATACATATATCGGTAACGTGCTTGAACTCCAGGACAATACATCGCTCTTCTCCTGCTTTACCCTTGGTAGCTACCTCAGGAGCCTGATTCACAGCGGTGGCAAAACGAACGTTGCCCAGTCCTCCCCGCCCCCCCTTAGCCACCACGATCTCTTGCCCTGGAGTGCTCAAATCAGAGAGCAGTGTCTCCATCCCCGAGTCACCGTCAGTGAACACCATCGTACCCACCGGTACGGGAATAGCTAGATCCTCCCCTTTCTTACCCCGCTTCCGCCATCCGCTTCCGTCGTGACCATTACCCGCAGCGAATTCCTTCCGCTGCCTCATCAAGCTCAGATCACCTGCATCAGGACTGGCAACGATGGTCACACTACCACCATCTCCCCCGTCTCCCCCATCGGGACCACCGAAAGGAACGTATTTCTCCCTCCGAAAGCTGACACAGCCATGTCCACCGTATCCACCCCTCACTATGATCTCTCTTGTATATAGCATAAGTAAATAGCCTAACATAAACTTAAGTATATTAATAAGTTAATACTACTAATCATAAGCAATGTTGTGGTGATGGCGGTATATAGTGAGAAGGGTCAGGGTCTGGGAGCGAACTTCGCCTGGAAAAGCAACAGCTTATTCACAAATCAGCATCAGTTATGCACAGGTTGTTGCTTGTTTCTATGAGTCTTCCTGGCATTGATCTTCTCTTTGATTTCGGCGATTCGCTTAGAGAGAGTAGGGTTAACATTCAATTCGCCAGCTATCTTCTCGTAGCCATGAAGAATCGTGGCGTGGTTTCGGCCGCCCAATTCTCTGCCGATTTCGCTGAGAGAGCAGTCGCGCTCCTCGCGTATGAGGTAGATGGCTACGTGTCGTGCCAGGGTAGTCTTCCTATCCCTTTTCTTGCCAATCAGTTCTTCCGTGGACAGATCGAAATGGTCCGCTACTACCTGCAGAAGCATCTTCATGTCTTGCTTACGGGTCGGGCCTGTCAATAACTTGTTGATTGTCTGTGGAGTGAGCTTAGCACCGGTCAGTTTGGCCTGGGCAGTCAGGTAAACCAGGGCACCTTCAAGCTGGCGGACGTTCCCGCACACCTTCTGCGCTACAACGTGCAGCACTCCTTCGAGTTGATGGCTCATCGCCTTCTCTGTCTTGGCCCGCAGAATATCGATGCGGGTTTCAAGATCCGGCGGTTGTATGTCGACAACAAGACCTCCCTCGAGGCGTGATTTAAGCTTGTTACTAAGTGGCTGCATATCTCCAGGAGCACAATCAGCAGTGATGACGATTTGACGATTATTGCTGTATAGCTCGTTGAAGGTATGGAAGAAGCACTGCAGGGTCTGTTTCTTGTCGATCAAGAAGTGAACGTCGTCAAACAGCAGGACATGGATACTTCTGAATTTGCTGCGGAACTTGTCAACCTGGTTATCTCTCACAGCTGCAACGAATTCGTTGGCGAATTGCTCCGCAGTAGTGTAGGCTGCGCGCAGGCCATTGCTTATCGTTAGATGCGCGATAGCGTGGAGTAGATGGGTCTTACCTTGTCCGGTGCTGCTGTGAATGAAAAGAGGGTTATAGCTGGCTCCTGGGTTCTCAGCCACTTCTACAGCGGCAGCATAAGCCAGACGATTGAAATCGCTGACAACAAGGTTATCGAACGTGTACTTCGGGTTGAATCTATACTGCGCAGCTTTGGTGCTTGTCCCGCCATCGGTCTGATGGGCCAGGGGGCTTGTCGATGGCTGTTCGTGATTGTGAACCTGGAACTGCACATCGACATCTTTGCCCATGATGGCAATCAAAGTCTTCCTCACCAGGGGATAAAGGCGCCTGGACAGCCATTCAGCGACAAAAACGTTGGGGACACTGACGACGAAGATACTGTCGTCGTAGCTTAGACCCTGGCTATCGCTAAGCCAGGTGGCATAATTTGCCTTGCTGATCTGTATCTGAAGATCCCCTAGGACTCTCTTCCAAATCTCTTTCGCTGACTGCAATATGTCCCCACTTCCGAAAACACTCAGCTACAAAGATAGCTGAAAGGAGTACTAAGGCGAGGGTAAGACCTCTGGTGCTGCCTGTTCAGAGAATACCAAGTCTTGCCAAGCTTCCTCTAGGCAATCTTTGACATAATGAGAGAAATTATTGAAAATAGTCCTTTGACATGAAAGTGCGCACCCTTTTCATGGGCACTCCGCAATTCGCTGTGACAATACTGGAGCCTTTGCTCCGGAGTCGCTGCCAGGTACTTGCTGTGTACACTCAGCCCGACAAGCCAGCTGGGAGAGGGCACCAGGTTGCCTTTTCTCCCGTCAAGAGGCTGGCGCTTGCACGGCAAATACCGGTTATCCAGCCGGAGACCCTTAAGTCGGTCAAGGCGGTGGAGGAGATGGCGAGCTTCCAGCCCGAGCTGATAATCGTGGCGGCCTTTGCCTTTATTCTCCCCGCCGAAGTGCTTGCTATGCCCAGATTCGGTTGTCTGAACATTCATCCTTCGTTGTTGCCGCGGCATCGAGGCGCGTCTCCAGTTACCGGTGCCATTCTTTGCGGAGATGAAAGCACCGGCGTTACCGTAATGCTGATGGACAGCGGAATGGATACCGGGCCGATATTGGCTCAGGAGGAAGCGAGGATTTCCGTTATGGACACCTCAGGCTCGCTTAGCTCCAGACTGGCTGATGTCGGTGCCGGTCTTCTGCTGAAGACCTTGCCCCTATGGCTTGGAGGCGAGCTCAGACCACAAGTTCAGGATGAGTCCCGAGCTACCTATAGTAAGGGAATAACTGGTGAAGATGCCGAGATCGATTGGCACCTCTCTGCGCTTGAGCTCTGGCGGAGAGTAAGGGCGTACAATCCCTGGCCGGGCTGCTACACCTCGTGGCGAACAAAGCGGCTCAAAATCCATGAGGCTATGCCTTGTGACAGTGCTGCAAGGGGAGAACCGGGTGAAGTAATAGCCCTGGCAGAGCGGCCTGGAGTTGGGGTGATAACCGGTCACGGCATTCTGGGGCTTGGGCAGATCCAGCTGGAGGGAAAACACAAAATGCCGGTCGATGACTTTGTTCGTGGGAAGAGAGACTTCATTGGTTCCGTCCTGGGACGAAGGTAGTTCCTCTTATTCTCCTACGCCCGCTTTCGACGGCGTTGTCCTTTCCTCAACAAAGAGTAAATTCCCTCTACCTGCCGTTTTGTCTCGTCCAGCGAACCATCATTATCAATGACGAAATCGGCCGACCTGGTTTTCTCCTCAAGAGGAAGCTGAGATTCCATCCTGTTCCGGGCATCCTCCCGGCTCACTCCTTTTTCCGCTAGCCGTCTTAACTGGGTCTGTTCACTGGCGGAAACAACGATCGTCTTATCCACAGATATAGGGAGAGCGGCTTCATGCAGTAACGGAATGTCCTTGATAATCAGGGCATCGGGATCAAGGCTTTTGATCTCCTCTGTAATCCTCTCGTCCTCCTTAACCACTTCCGGATGAACAATCTGATTTAGCCTGGCCACCTTTTCCCTGTTCGAGAATACTATATCGGCTAGCTTCTGGCGATTGAGGGTCAGGTCTTCATTCAGGAAATCGTTTCCGAAACACTCTACTATTTCTTTCCAGGCCTTTGAGTGAGGACGGACCACCTGCCGGGCCAACTCATCCCAATCGATTATGTAAGCTCCCAGTTGTTTGAAAAGACCGGCTGCCGTGCTTTTGCCAGTGCCTATACTTCCTGTAAGACCGACAATGATCATCAGTTCGCCCCTTGTGCCTCACTTCTCTTAGCTGACAACCTTCCATAGTAAGGAGATTTCGACAGATACAGGGCAGCCAGAGGATTGTGCCCTGTCACTCTGTCTTTTACCGCCAGCACTGTCATGGGGACGCGACAGTACTTGATAAACAAGGTGTCGTGTCCGATGCAGAGTCCCAGCATTATAGCCAGATCAACTTGCTCACTGTTGAGGACCTCTGCCTGAACGATGGGATTGCACAGGGATTCCCAGGTTTCAGGCCCCACAATATGCTGCTCAGGCTTGATGCCGATTCTCTGCTTAGGCGTAGCACCCGCTTTGCAGGAAACAGAGATAACTTCAAATCCCTTGCTTTCCAGAACATCAGTGAGCATCTGAGCTTCTTTTCTCAGACCAAGGCAGAAAGCCATGCCCAATCTCTTGTAGCCACACTTAGAGGCAAACTGAGTTAGCTCTTCAATACGGGGGATCTTGGTTCTCATCCCCTCGTCCGTCCGTTCATAGCATTCAAACTCCTGTATCGAGGCCAGGCGCGCGAATTCCTTGACTGCCGGCTTGTCATATTCAGAGACAGCTCTGTCAACTAGCTCGGGGAACAATCTCATGGGGCAGAAGGAAGGCGCTTCATCCAAGGTTGGTGCCTCATCAATCCCTATAGCAGGGCTACACACCACCTTGGCACATTTGGCACACATGGGATGTAGTGCGTCAGTCATCGTTTAAACCTCCTTGAGGCCTAATGGCCGCTTATGTTATCGCCTCTTGCCAGCTTACCTCTTACATAATCCAGAAAGACCTTCTTGGGGTCACCGTCGAGCGCGCCAACAAGCATCCAGGTGTGACCTTCTGCGAAAAGGGTTCGGGCGCGCGAGCCCGTGCCGCCAGCTATGAGAACGCAACCGCCTGGTTCAGTCAACCAGGCAGGGAGAAACCCGGGTTGATGTCCTGGCGATGGCATGATCTCCTTCCTCACGATCGTGGTGGTAACCTCATCAACGTGAGACAGGGACAGACAGGTGTGATGGCCATAGCCGGCAGCCACCTTCTGTTCTGCTATCGGCGCCGCCGATCTTATTTCCTATCCCCTCCTGCAAGTGCCTTCTGAGGAACAAGGAGGCATCTCACAGCGTTCCATGTTGCCACAGCAGGTCGTGCCTGGCACAGAGGCACCGGTCTTTAAGGCATGAGTAGCTGAGAGCAGCCTCTCTAGCTTGTCACTGCCACACACTGGACATTGTACACCCTGCCTGTCAAGGGTGCGGAGAAATATCTCCGGAAGGCTCCCGCATTCCAAGCACTTGTGCTCATAAACCGGCATCTCCACCTCCCAGGTTTCTGATTTCGCTGAAATGACCAGCCATGCTGTTCTGTATATGAAATGCCTGGCTTTCCCATGTTGCCGGGCGAGGTTCCTCCATCGCTGGCAGCATCAAACAAGATAGTCTTTAGGACCAGGACGGCGACGCAATGTCTCCACAAGATCAAGCGGCCTGACCTCACGTCTTGGCGCTTCATATACAGTAACTACATTCCGAAGATTACTGAACTTGGCTCGAATGTTAGCTACATTTTCGGGTAGCAGTGGTTTCACCTTCGATGGGCGCAGGGGTGTGTTTATCTGCACCTCATCGGGCGAAATGCTGCGGGCAAGTTCTGCTATCCCTTCGGCATAACCCTCATTAGCCTGAACAAACATTACCTGAAGGGCTAGTTTGCCCTGGTATGTGTTCCTGAACTGCCTCAGGCCATCCACTATAGTGTGGAAACGCAAGCTGGAAGCCGGTCTATTGACTACGGAAAACAACTCCTCGCTTTGTGCATCCAGCTTGGCCACTACCACGTCAGCCCGGGCGAGGCGCTCCCTTACATCTTCGCGGAACATGAGAGAACTATTCGTGAGCACTGCTATCGGCAAATCCAAAACCGACCTGGCAAGCTCAATCGCCTTACCCAGGTTACTGGCCAGTGTGGGCTCACCCATGCCAGAGAAAGTGGCGTAGTCAGCATCTATCGGCCTAAAGGACTCGAATTCACTGGTCAGCTGGTCCAAGCTGATGAATTCCTTTGGCTCGACGAAGAAACGACTGGTCTCACCCAACTGGCAGTAGACGCAGTCGAAGGTACAAACTTTCCTCTTGGCATTCAGAAGGTCTATACCCAGTGATCTGCCCAACCTCCATGAAGCAACAGGCCCGTAAACAATCGCCATTTCAGTATTTAGCCTTGACACTTACATCCGTCAATGTGCCTCGGAATCCAGTGCCACCGTTGATGCCGGCCGTCCTGGCCCGGTTCATCAAGACCGGCGTCTCGGGGAGCATGCTTGATGTTGGCCACACGATAACCTCTCGACTGCAATTCGTCGGGGAGCCTTTCAATAGACTTACCTCAACGCGATGTGCCAACCATAGAAACAGCGGGAGGCATCTTCCCACTCGCTTTAGTACTTGCGGTATGCTCTTTTCCAGGGTTCTCGTTTCGTTGCGATGTAGTCTCTTATGGCTGCTTTGAGGGTGTTTGCCGCCAGCAGGGCGCAGTGCTTACTTTCTTCAGGCAGTCCGCCCAGGGCGTCCAGCACATCACGCTGCGTTGTTTTCTGAGCTTCGTTGATGCTCTTACCCTTGACTGTCTCGGTAACCATGCTGCCAGAGGCAATGCTGCTACCGCAGCCATCGGTCATGAAGGTGGCAGCGACGATGGCATCATTGTTGACCTTGAGCCATATCTCCATTGTGTCACCGCAGGGGCCTGTCACTCCTGCGAATGCGTCGGCGCTCTGCATAACACCCATGTTCCTTGGGGCCATGGCATGGTCGATTACTGCTTCAGAGTAGACCGTGCGGGCATCCGCCAAAATCAACTCCTGGAGTTCCTGAAAGTCAGTAGACATTCTTTTGCCTCCTGTTCATCTGCCACCAGGCGACACCACCTGGACCAGAGCTTCGCCCAGCCTGGTCACGATTTCATCGTCATAGCGTTCGATTTCGCCCTCATCGCAGAGTTTGGCTAGCATCGGGTCTATGGGTAGGTGGCCCAGGAACGGGGCGTTGACTGCACGGGCTGTCTCCTCTCCCCGACTCCGGCCAAAGATCTCAATCCTCTTATCTAGCTCCGGTACATACAGATAACTCATATTCTCGACCACACCGAGAACGCGCTTCTCCATTTTCCGGGCCATGTTGACCGCCTTGCGCACAATCATCTCAACCAGGTCCTGAGGGGTGAAAACGACGATTACCCCCGAAATCGGAAATGACTGCATTAGTGTGAGCGGTGCGTCGGCAGTTCCCGGCGGCAGGTCAACAATCAGATAATCAAGCTTGCCCCAGAGCACGTCTTCACCAAACTGCTTGATGGTATTTCCGATTAGAGGGCCGCGCCAGATAACGGCATCATCCTCATTGGGCAGGAGAAGATTGATAGACATGACTTCAATCCCTGACCTCGATAGTACCGGCAGAAGTCCACCTTCGTTGCCACTGGGCCGAGCGCTGAGTCCGAACATCTTAGGTATGCTCGGTCCGGTAATATCGGCATCGAGGATGCCTACCTCATAGCCCCTGCGCTTGAGAGCGGTAGCGAGCAGACTTGATACTAGGGATTTGCCTACGCCCCCCTTACCGCTCATCACAGCAATCATGTGATCTATTCTGTTAAGGTCCTTTGCCTTGGCATCAGTATATTCAACATCCGCATGCTTGACATCGGGCAGGTTCTCAATGGCTTCCTTCGCCTCGGTTTTGATCCAGTCCTGGGCGCTCGGAACCAGTCCTGTTGATGACAGAGTAATGTTCACCTTCTGGTCGGAAATCGTGACTGCACGCACCAGATTCATCCCGACTATGCTGCGCTTGATGGTAGGCACCAGCACTGTTTCCAGGCTCTCTCTCACTTGCTCTTCATTTGCCATAGACTTCCCCCCATTGCCATCTATTAGTGATCACAGATGTTACCGTCTGTAGCTAGTTGGCCGGCGAGATGACTCAGAACCGCCTTCTCTGGGTCACTTTCCACAGCGCCGACAACGACCCCGATGCGGTGTTGCTGGAAAAGGCCCTGTGCCCGGGATCCCATGCCACCGGCAATCACAAAGGCGACGCCTTGTTCTGCCAGCCACTCCGGAAGACGCCCCGGCTCGTGCCCCGGGGATGGGATGAGCTCTTTCCTGATTATTTCCCTCTTGTTTTCATCAGCGTCGATCAGTGCGAAATATTCACAATGACCGAAGTGCGGCGATACAATCCCGCCGCTTACCGGTATCGCATACCTCATAGTAACCTCCATCTATTGTTTTCTGTTCTTGGTCCCTTAGTGCCGCCGGCAGGTGTCCCCGGTAGAGCAGGGCGGTGCATTACAGCGCTCGGTCTGGCCACAGCAGGTAGTGCCAGGAGCCTGACTGCCCGTTTTAACCACATATGATGAGGATATCAGTCTCTCCAGGTTAGCGCTGCCGCAATCAGGGCAGCGCAGGGTCTGCTCAGTACCTCGGACGAGCACTTCTGATACCTTGCCGCATTCGAGACATCTGAAATCGTGAATTGGCATCTTCTACACTAACTCCCTTCCTAACTTGTTTTACGTGAGACTGCCCGCCTCACATGCTGACGCTTCAGGTAGGACTGCTCAGCGCCCACGATCTGCCAGAAGTGATAGCGAAGGCTGAGAAAACACGGCGCGGACTCCCTGTCCGGCACTCGAGGCATTCTTTGCTGTCCGATCGCGAATACTCTGTCGCGGGTCAGAACGTCCACCAGATTCGGCAAACTCGTATTCATGAATTGCCACGGTATGTCACGCGTTGCTACCATTGGTTAGCATTGCCAACAACGTATGCCACATTCTTTCTATTTCTCGAGTGACGTTACCATTGGAGTATTCCACTACTGGCACTCCTTGAACAATTGATTCAGTAACAACATTATCAAAAGGAACTCTTCCTACTACCTCAACTCCCTGGCTAAGGCATTGGCTCTCAATCTGCCTCGCGTTCTCCTTGTTCAGGTCATATTTGTTGATGCAGACCGTGGCAGGAACCCCGAAGTGGCGACAGACGCCAAGCACTCTCTCCAAGTCGTGCATTCCAGCAAGGGTTGGCTCGGTAACCAGAAGGGCCAGCCCAGCCCCAGAGAGAGATGAAATGACGGGGCAGCCAATACCCGGTGGGCCGTCACTAATAATATAGTCCAAACCCTGCTCTTCAGCAATCTGTCTGGCCTGCTGTCGGACTACAGCCACCAGTTTCCCTGAATTCTCTTGCGCTATACCGAGTCGGGCATGAACAAGAGGGCCATACCTGGTATCGGAGATGAACCAGTATCCGGACATGTTTTCGTTCATAGTTATGGCTTTAGTCGGGCATATATGGGAACAAAAGCCGCAGCCTTCACACGATACTGCGTCAACCCGGAAATCTTTGATGGCGTTGAAGCGGCAAAGCTCCTGGCACAGGCCACACTCATTGCACCTGTCTCCATCTATGTTGGCTACCTCTCCACTCCAGAACTCATCTTTCTGTTTCTCGGAAGGGCTGAGTAGCAAATGAAGGTCTGCCGCGTCAACATCACAGTCGGCAAGCACCTTTCTTTCCGCCAGAGCCGCCAGCGACCCGACGATGATGGTCTTCCCGGTGCCCCCTTTACCGCTTAGTACTACGACTTCTTTCATGGACTATCTCCGTGATCTTATCAAAAAGCTGAAGGAAGCTAGTCTTCCACTGTGGCATGCCATCGACCAAAGTTATACCACGTGAGTACAGACGAGCGACCTCCGTATCTAATGGAATGGTAAGCAGGATGGGTATGTTCTCTGTCCCACAGTACTCTTCCACTTTGCTATCACCTACACCGGCACGGTTGAGTACGACGCCGCAGGGGATACCGAGCTCTCGCACCGTTTCGACGGCAAGGGCAAGGTCATTCAGCCCAAAGGGAGTTGGCTCAGTTACCAGAATACAGAAATCGCTCCCCTTGATTGCCTCTACTACCGGGCAGGATGTGCCCGGCGGAACATCTATGATGACTGTATCATCGTTATTGGCATACTCCTTCACTTTTCTGATGATCGGTGGCGCCATTGCCTCACCCACCGTGAGCTTGCCATGGACAAAGCCCACACCATCCGCGTGTCCCCACTCAACAACTCCTGTCTCGCGGCTCTCCTCGGTGATAACCTTCTCTGGGCAGAGGTAACAGCAGGCACCGCACCCGTGACAGAGCTGAGGGAAGGTCAGCACATGCTTGCCTAGTACGGCAATCGCATGATAGGCACACACCTCAGCACACTTGCCGCAGTAGGTGCACCTCTCTTCGTCTACCTTGGGAACCAAAATCGACACGGCTTTGCTGCCGGTGATTTCGAGTCTCAAGAACACGTGGTCGTTTGGCTCCTCCACATCACAGTCGAGCAGTCTAACCTTATAGTCATCGCTTAGCGAAAGCGCCAGGCTAGTAGCGACCAGCGTCTTTCCTGTGCCACCCTTCCCACTGGCAATAGATATTATCATTCTATTCCCGAATCATCTTGGCACCACACTTGGGGCACGTTAAGTCGTAGCAGGGAACACCTATCTGGTGGGAGATGCCTGTCCCGCAACTGGGACAAACACACCTGCCACTGGGGCCTGCCCCAGGTCGGTTTCCACCCATTCTTCCCATACCCCGGCCACGTCCTAATCCTCTCCCTGTTCCCCGCCCTTGACCAGAAGGTCCCGTGCCATCTCCTCTTGGCATAAATCACCTCGCTGTTTTTCTCTTCTCTTCTAATGG
>SOJB01000066.1 GCA_004376695.1 Dehalococcoidia bacterium
ACCACCGCCAAAAGGTTCAGGTCATAGCCCCATAACATCCGGTTCTTGACGTACCTTTGCATGTGCGCGACAAATCGGAATCTCTGTTCGATGCCAGAGTGGTCTTCCTTACATCACATAGTCCAATAGCGGTATAGATATCATCATGGCGTCCTTCCCTCTACATTGCTCTTCCCGACACGCCGATGTCACGAGCGATCACGATGCGCAGTACTTCTGACGTTCCCTCACCGATCTCAAGAATCCTCTGATCTCGATATAGTCTCTCGACTTCATAATCCTTCATCAGTCCATACCCTCCGTGGAGTTGTACGGCGTGATGAACACAGCGGCGCATAACCTCGGAACAGAACAATTTCGCCATGGCCGCCTCCCTGGTAATAGGACGCTCATTTTCTCGTAGCCAGCACGCCTTGTAGAGCAGATTCCTGGCCAGCTCGATCTCCAGGGCCATATCGGCTAGCTTGAAAGCGTTGACTTGAAAGGAACCGATCGGTCGCCCGAATTGGATCCGCGAATTGGCGTACTGCAAGGCCAACTCGAAAGCCGCCTGAGACCCACCCAACCCCATGGCGCCGATGCTGAGACGTCCGCCATCCAGCGTTGCAAGCATTTGATGGAAGCCATCGCCTTTTTCCCCCAGAAGGTTTTCCTTTGGCACTCTGCAATCATCGAAAAAAAGCTCGCCGGTGTTGGATGCCCGCCACATCATCTTCTCCTTCATCTCCTTAGCCGTCAAGCCCGGTGTGCCGCTCGGAACGATCAGACAGCTAATCTCCGGCTTGCCATCGTCACGCTTACCAGTAACGGCCTGAACAACAATAACGCCCGTCAACGAGCAAGCTGCGTTGGTGATGAAGATCTTTTGCCCGTTGATAGTCCAGTGATCCCCTTCAAGTGTTGCCGTAGTTCGAGAGCTCCCGGCGTCGGAGCCGGCATCAGGCTCCGTCAAGCCGAACGCAGCCAGACACTCTCCCGAACAGAGCCTGGGAAGCCATTCCTGTTTCTGCTTTTCGTCACCGAAATAATAGACGGGTCCGATTCCTAGAGAGTTGCCAGCGGCAATAGTAGCGGCCTGGGAAGCATCTACTCTAGCCAGTTCTTCAATCGCAATCGCATAGGAGATGTAGCCCATATTTGATCCGCCATATTTCTCGGGAACAAAGCAACCCAGCAGCCCTAAGCCGGCCATCTTGCCCGTTAGCTCGACAGAAAACTCTTCCTTTTCATCCAATCCTCGAGCGATCGGGCGGATCTCGCTTTCAGCGAACGTCCGAATGGACTGGCGCGTCAGATTATGTTCCTCACTCAAATCGAAATCCATCTGTCATCTCCTTCATCGATACTCTTTCAACAGAGAGCATCTCAGATTGGTAATATAAGCACCGGCTGTGGCTGGCCCTGGTTTCCGAGTTCCTCTCACTGCGCGGGAGTGAACTAGGATTTGAGCACCCCTTCTCCGATTATTTTCTCGTAGTAGTCCAGCGATTGCGGATTGACCAGGGCATCCCTGTTGAACACTGGTCTTCCATGTACCAGATTGGTCACTGCGCTTTCCACCTTCTTCATGTTCATCGTGTAGGGAATATCAGGCACCTCGATGATTCTCGCCGGGACGTGTCTCGGAGAAGCTTTCTCGCGGAGACTTCTCCTGACCTTATTCTGCAGTTCTTCCGTCAACTGAAAGCCGTCAGCCAGCTTGACAAAAAGGAGAACGCGCTGCTCTCCTTCCCAGATTTGCCCTATCGCCAGACTATCAGCAACCTCGGACAACCCTTCCACCACATTGTATATCTCAGCAGTACCGATGCGAACGCCAGACGGTTTCAGTACCGAGTCAGACCGACCGTAGAAAGTGGCCCCGCCAGTGTCACTGTGAATTACGATGTAGTCCCCGTGACGCCATACGCCCGGGTAAACGTGGAAATAGGCCTCTCTGTACTTCTTATCATCCGGGTCACTCCAGAAATGAAGCGGCATTGACGGGGCAGCCGCTTCGCACACGAGTTCGCCCTGCCTGTCGTATACGGGCCAACCACTTTCGTCATATGCCTTCACTTTCATCGCCAAACCCGGGCCCTGCAATTCGCCCGCGTATACCGGCTGAATCGGACTTCCGGTGAAGAAGCAACCGTTGATGTCCGTACCCCCTGCACTGGAGTTGAAATGCAGATCTTTCTTCATCTCCCGATACACATACTCAAACCCTTCCGTCGAGAGAGGCGAACCCGTCTGCCAAATCTGTTTCAACGATGACAAGTCGTAATCCTGGGCCGGCTTGAAACCTTCACTCCTGAGATAGTTGATATAGCTGGCGCTGCAACCGAACATAGTCACCTTTTCATCCTGAATCAACTCCCAAACGGCCCCTGGCCCGGGATAGGCGGGATTACCGTCATACAGGATTATGGTGTTACCTGTGGCCAAAGAAGTCAGCATCCAGTTCCACATCATCCAGCTACAGGTTGTGATAAAGAAGTGAACATCATCTCGCTTCAGATCCGCGTGCATTACGAGTTCCTTCAATTGGTTGACCAGAATTCCGGCGGCTCCCTGAACCAGGCACTTTGGTTTGCCGGTCGTCCCCGAAGAAAACATGATAAACACGGGATGATCTGCCGGCAGTTGCTCAAATCGAATTTCAGGCATCCCACCCGACAAGAAGTCGACATAATGCACAGAGTCGCGAACATGGCTGATGTCGGGCCTCTCCTCCTTGTAACCAGCCACTACGACCTTCTCAATAGAAGGTATCACCTCTGCGATTTCGGCAGCGCTGGCAAGAGAGTTGAAAGGCTTCCCTTTGTAGAAATAGCCGTCGACGGTGAACAGTACCCTCGGTTCGATCTGACCGAAGCGCTCAATGGCAGCTGCGGCACCGATGTCCGTGGCACAGGAAGCCCAGACAGCACCAATGCTGGTACTGGCAAGCATGGCCACAGCCGTCTCTATCATGTTGGGCATGTAGGCAGCCACCCGGTCGCCAGGCTTGAGCCCCACATCCCGCAGAGATCGTGCAAGCTGCGCTACAGACTCGTACAGCTCAGCATAACTCATCCTGGCAGTTCTTTGGGTCTCGCCCCTGAATACGAAGGCGGTTTGCTCATCCCGGTATCGCAGGAGATTCTCGGCAAAATTCAGTTTCGCGCCGATGAACCATCTTGCTCCCGGCATCCTTGTCACATCGTCAACAACCACTTCATACCGTCGGGAAGCCTTCACCCCGACGAAATCCCACACCGCGGCCCAGAACTGCGGTATATTGGCTACGGACCAGTCATAGAGCTCATGATAAGAAGAGAATCTCGCCCCGTGCCGCTCATTGACCAGAACCATGAACCTGGTCATGGCGGCGTTCCTCTTCCGCTCCTCTGATGGCTGCCAGAGAGGCACCTTCATGGTGTTCTTACGCCTGAATCGGCCGGAAGTAGTTTATATCCAGTATTGAACCGGTTCGCTCCGCCTTTGGTTTGAGCATCATCTCAACCGCCATACCAATAGCTACCTTGTCAGGTTCAACTTCACCCAAGCGGTGAACGAGGCCGCCATAAACACCGTCGAACTTGACCAGAGCTACAACTACTGGCTCCTTTAACCTGTTGCCATCTAAGTCAGCATGAGCGACAGTGAAAGTATGCACTACGCCACGGTTAGGTATTTCCAGCCATTTCGCCAACTCGCCAAAACAACGCTCACAGTAAATACGGGGCGGGACGTAGACCAGGTTACACGCCGCGCATTTCGCCCCCATAATGCGACCTTTGTCTTTGATATCCCGGAAAAACCTCTCCCCCGCAATGCCGAAAGTATACTGGCCGTACACCGGAATATCGCCATGCCATGGCTTAGTTTGGGCAACTTGAGTAACCTTATCTAATGGCATTTCAACCTCCTAAATCGGCTTCCAGTATGCAATGTCAGTGATGGCTCCCTCGCGCTCCGGCTCAGGTTTCCATACTGCCCTAACCCTCATCCCAATCTTTACTTTCCAGGGGTCGATTTCACTTATCAGGTGCATAATGGCCACACCATGAGAACCATCGATTTCAATCAGGGCCGGAATTCGCGGTTCCTTCAATCGTTCAGCCGCAGTACCGGTGTAAGCAACAGAGAAAGTGTTTACGGTTCCGGTATCCTCAAGATAAACCCATTCATCTACCGTTCGAAAGCACCACTCGCAGAAGACTCGGGCAGGCAGCAACACCCGACGACACTTGGCACACCTCGTGCCCACGATCCTACCCTTCTTCAGTTCGGCGAAGTACTTGCCATAGCCAATTCCGGTATCCCAGGCATATTTAAGATTGGGTTGCCATTCAGTGACGAGGATTCTCTTCTCTTTTATGTCCTTTTCACCCAGGGGAGTCCCTGGCCAAACCTTGACCTTCTCACTCATAGTGCCTCCTTATACACCTAATACAATAACCGTGCCCACCTGCATTTCATCCCCCCAGGCTTGAGCTACTCCCTTCCTCGGTTTTCCCGGCACCTGCCTCTTGCCAGCTTCACCCCGCAACTGCCAGAAGATCTCTGCCACCTTCATCGTTCCGGTGGCCGCAATAGCATTGCCTACCCCCAGTGCACCTCCCGAGGGACACCATGGCTGACGGCCTGTTCTCTGTGTCTCACCATTAACCAGAAGCTTCACCGCTTCGCCTTTGTCGCAAAGAAGCAGTCCCTCCGCATGATGAAGCTCCTTGTAACTAAAGGGGTCATAGGGTTCGGCAATGTCTATTTCCGCACGAGGATCCTTGATCCCAGCCATGTCGTAAGCCATACGAGCGGCATATTCTACGTATTTAGGATAATAAAGGTCTCTCTGCCCGATATACATGGTGTCCAGGCACCATCCCACTCCCTCAACCCAGACCGGCTTGTCTGTAATCCTCTTGGCAACCTCTTCAGAAGCAAAAACCAGAGCCACAGCCCCGTCACTCGTAGGGCTGACATCAAGTCTCTTCACCGGCCACGCCATTACCTCCGAGTTCATGACATCGTCGACAGTAATCTCTGCCGGCAGTTGAGCACAGGGATGGTCAAGAGCATTCTTCTTGTTTTTGACAGAGACCTGAGCTATCTCCCGCTCAGTAATGCCATGGGCAGTCATATAACGGTTCATTTCCCAGGCAAAAAACCAGAGAAGGCTTGTTCCCAGAGGGCTCTCGGTAAACTGGTCCCAGCAGGTAACAAAGGCTCCTTGAGGATGGGGTAGGCACGAAGACATCTTTTCTTCGGCCACAACCAAACAGACATCAAAAAGCCCAGAAGCCACATGGTACCAAGCCTGATCAGCGACAAAGACACCGGTACCGCCACCAAGAAAGCCTCTCATGTAAGGCTTGCGCCAGGCACCGGCACCATCACTAAGGTATTCGGCTTTCATATGAACCATGTCAAAGGCATCAGGAGCCGTGCCCATGACCACGCAGTCCACATCTTTCAGAGTCAATTCACAAGAATCCAGAGCCATTCCGGCTGCTTGCCAGGCAAGTTCCTTCCCTGTTTCCTGTGCCCGACGCATGAATTTGGTCATGCCAGCGCCAACAACAGCAACCTTGCGCATTTTTCCTCCTTTTACTCCTTACTTAGAATCGCTACCGCTCCACTATTGGCCGGTATACCCCGCCACGATTGAGCCAGGCCAACTTTGACATTGGGCAGCTGCCTCTTTCCCGCTTCGCCTCGAAGCTGAAGCACTACCTCCAAAACCTTCTGTAAGCCGGTGGCTTCGTCCAGCCGGCCGACCCCAAGGCTACCTCCCGAAACGTTGACCGGAAATCCCCCTTCCCTTTGAGTAGCCCCTTCTTCCGCCATGAACCCAGCCTGCCCCGAGCGGCACAGTTTCAGAGCTTCCAGATGTTGAAGTTCTTTATAGGAGAAGCTATCATCCACCTCAGCGAAATCCACCTCTTTTCCCGGATGCTTTATTCCGGCCAATCTGTACGCCATCTCACCGGCTAACCGGGCGTAGACTGCTTCGCCCCACTCCCTTGTCTCAAGACTCGGTGCATCGGAACACCAGCCAACGCCTATTACCCATATCGGCTTATGGCACAAGATCTTAGCCTTCTCCTCGCAAGCCAGCACCATAACAATGCCGCCATCAGCCGGAGAACTCATATCCAGACGACTCAAGGGCCAGAACATCATCTCCGAGCTAAGAACATCGTCTACGCTTATCTGATCACCATAGGCGGCTTGGGGATTAAGCAAGGCATTTGCCTTGTTTTTGACTGAGATTAAAGCGCATTGCTCCTTGGTCACCCCTCTCTCATGCATATAACGGGACATCTCCATGCCGGCAATGAAGTAAGGATTGTAACTAAGTGGCTTGTTATAAACCGGGTCCATAGCATGGGCAGCCAGGTAGTTGGGGGTTAGCATGTTTGAGGCTTTGCTGTGAGATTCCACCGCCATAACATCCACCAGACCTGTGTTTATCAGCATATACGCATCAGCCAAACCGTAGAGACTCTCGGCAGGAAGCGTATGAATGCGCTTAAGAACAGCGCCTATGTTGTCTGGCGTGTGGATATTGAAGATGCTCCTTCCATGGGTGAAGTCCTCTTCGCATGTCACAAAAGCATCAATGTCATGGCGAGGACAGACACCAGCATCTTCATAAGCCTTTTGCGCTGCCTCAAACATCATCTCCTTGAAGGACAAATCTGGTGATATCGGCCGGAACGGGGTATACCCTATTCCAATGACGGCTACCCTGCGTTGCATACTCTTACGACCTCCTTTCTAATGATAGGCACTATGTCTTTCATTTCCCGTTCAATCGTGGCATTCTGGAGGCCTTTCGCCTCCGAGATGTTTGTCGTTCCCCAGTCTGTTAGGTTTCTGCATGACCCCACCCAGATGACCCGGTTGCCCGACAAATCGGGCAACTTATCGCTCACAAGTATGGCATAGTTAGCTCCCCCCTTACAAGGGGTTAACCAAGGCGAACAGTGCTCAATGGTTCTCACTTAGCAGTGGCAATGCTCGGCAGTTGCGATTCTATCGGAGCGAGACGGTAGCAAGCACTCCCATTCCGTCCCAGCTATCACGGGGTGGGGAAATGGGGTATCATAGAAAATGAGGGCGAAGGAAACGAGGCAAAGCCATGAGAAACAGCGAAGTGGCCAGAGTATTTCAGGATATCGCTGACCTTCTGGAGCTTAAGGGCGAGAATGTCTTTAAGATACGCGCCTATCAGAGGACAGCCAGGGCTATCGAGCACTACCCCAAAGAGCTGAAGATTATGATTGAAGAAGGGGAGGGATTACAGAGCATTCCCGGGGTGGGGGAAGCCATAGCCAGGAAGACCACGGAGCTGGTGACCACCGGGAGGCTGGGATATTATGAGGATCTGAAGGCCGAGTTTCCCCAAGGAATGATGAACCTGCTGGCCATACCGGGGGTTGGTCCTAAGACGGCTAACAAGCTCTCCAGCGAATTGGGGATAAGCTCGGTAGACGAACTGGAGCGAGCAATCAATGACGGGCGGGTGGCCAAACCCTTCCGCCTTGGCGATAAGACTGCCGAGAATATCCTTCAGCAAATCCAAGCGTTGCGCCGCAAAGACCAGCGCATCCCAATCGGCGAAGCTTTGCCCGTTGTCGAGGAAATCATAGCTGCCCTCGGCTCTATCCCCGGCGCGAGAAATCTCACCGCTGCGGGTAGCTTACGGCGCTTCCGGGAAACACTGGGTGATATTGCCCTCATCGCCACTGCCGATAACCCCAGGGAAGTCATAGATGGTTTTGTTGCTCTGCCTCAGGTGGGGCAAGTGCTGGCTCAAGGGTCAACCAAGGCAAGTGCTATTGTCAGAGGCGGACTGCAGGTTGATTTAAGGATGGCGGAGCACGATTCCTTCGGTTCCTTGCTTCAGTATTCTACCGGGAGCAAACAGCATAACATCTCCCTGCGAGAAAGGGGGCGTAGGCAGCGGTTAAAGCTAAGTGAATATGGGATAGCCGTTATAGCAACAGACAAGCTGGAGAGATTCTCTACGGAGGAGGAATTCTATCATCGGCTTGGGCTTCAGTATATTCCACCAGAACTCAGAGAAGCTCAGGGTGAAATAGACAAGGCTGAGCAGGGAGCTATCCCAAGGCTCGTGCAGTTGTCCGACATAAAGGGAGACCTTCACTCCCATACCGAATGGAGCGACGGACACGATTCCGTGGAGGAACTGGCTCTGGCTGCCAGAGACATGGGCTATCAATATATCGCAATCACGGAGCATTCGGGAGGACGTGGTATTGCTCACGGTCTCGATGTGGAGAGGCTGAGAAGGCAACTTGCTGAGATCAGAGCTCTGAACGAGCGTCTGACGGGAATTCATGTGCTCACTGGCATTGAGGTCGATATTCGGGCGGATGGTAGCTTAGACTTGCCACACGAAATCCTATCTGAATTGGATATAGTGATTGCTGCCGTGCACTCCGCTATGCACCAAAGCCAGGAGAAGATGACCCGGAGGCTGTTAGATGCCATAGAAGACCCCGATGTTGACGTGCTTGCCCACCCTACCTGTCGCCTTATAGGAGAGCGTGAGCCCGCAGCCATAGACTTAGAAGCCGTCTTCCGGGCAGCAGCTAGGAATGACAAGATTGTGGAGATTAACGCCATGCCCAACCGCCTCGATTTAAGCGATATCAACGCCTTTCGCGCCAAGGATTTGGGAGTGAAGCTCGCCATCAGTACGGATGCTCATAGCATTGCACATCTGGGCTTCATGCGATTCGGGGTTGGCGTTGCCCGGCGGGCTTGGTGTGAGCCACAGCACATCTTAAATACTTTGCCCCTGGCAGAATTGCTTGCCGTTCTGAATAGGAATAGATGATTAGCGCTGTGACCTTTCTGACCCAGATGGCACTTCGCCCCTCATCGCGGAACGCCGTCATCGTTTGATTTGTTGCATGGCTGACATCAAAGACAATCTAAGTTCACGCTGGTTCTGCGGCGGCACCAGTGCCCCTCTTCTTAACTCCAGTTTCAGTGCCCCCGTAGGGCAGACCGATATGCAGAGCCCACACCCAATGCAGCGCTCGGCATTTCGAACCACCGAATCTCCATTCAGTGAAAGAGCCTCCATCTGGCATCTATCGACGCATAAGCCGCATGCGCTGCACTCATCCTCGTCTACCATTACCATAAAGCTGGAGACTGCTCCCATGGGGATTATACCGCTCTTTATGCTCCGGATGATGCCGCAGTGACATGCGCAGCAGTTACAGATAAAACTGACGTAGCCGCCGGTATTACTGGAGCAATGTATGAGCCCCGCCTCCTCAGAGCGGTCCAGAACCTGTCTTGCCTCTTCCTTCGATATCAGTCTGCCAAAGCCGCGCTCAGCTACATATTTGGCTTGCGGTCCGAAGGTCATACATACATCCTTGGGCTTGTCACACGGATTCTGCAATAGCTCACCATGATGACGGCAATAACAAACACTAACCGCGATATATTCAGCCTGGTCGATATACATCGAAACCCTGTCATATGGATGTATTGTAATGTCAGTGGGAATTTCCTGCTCTACAGTTATAACTCTGGCAAAAGGAAATCCAGGACTGCCTCCAGGAGTACGTTTCACCTGTTTCTTCATCATTTCGCCGGCCACGGCAAAATAATCATCAAACAGGCGAGCCAGCTTCCTGGCACGTTCACTAACCTCCCCCTTCATGAATTGCATCTCAAAGATACCAGGGAGAATCAGCATCAGCGTGTAAACCCTTGCGCCATCCTTCTCCGTAGCAAAAACAATCCCTTTGTCGGCCAGAGCCTCGAAGATGTTCTCTACCTTCTCAGTATCACTGCCAGCAATCTCCCTGGCAAATGCCTCCACAGAAACGGGGCCGAGGGGCATCATAGCTGCCAGTTCAGCCTCTTCGGGGGTAAAGAGTTCCTGCAGCAGAGCGAAGAACTCCTTGCACTTCAACACAGGGAGCGTTCCACCTCTCAGACTCAAGGCATCAGCTAATTCCTCATAGGCAGATTCGGCCATAGGTTCAACCTCCTTTCGCGGCATCACTCAACCTCGATGTCTCTCACTCGAAGTTCTGTGCCACTAACGACTTGAATACCTTGTCCCTGGCATCCAGGACAGATATAACTATAGTCTTTCACAGCAAAGTCCTCTTCGCACGTTCTGCATCTGGCCATTAGCGGCGTAGTCTCCAGGCTCAGATGCGCTCCGCTGGCAAGGGTATTCTCCGACATGAGGCCAAAACAGAGAATGAGTTGCGCCGGGATGATTCCCCTTAGCTCACCTGCCAACACATTGACCCTGATGATTCTTCTGGCGTTCCCCTTCTCGGCTGCCGCAACAGCAATATCGACGATACTCCGGGCGATTGCCATCTCATGCACGTGACTTAGCCCCGAACTTCTTCTGGTAGCACCGAGAAAGCCACGCCGTCCACTCAGAGATTCCCTCGCCCGTGATGCACGATATATCCAGAATCTCGATATCCGGATGGACCTTCCTGGCGTTTGCCTTCGCCTCTTCCAGATTGAAACTCGTGTATCTCAGCAAATCAACCTTGTTAATCAAGAGCAGTGACGATTCCCTGAACATAAGCGGGTATTTAAGAGGCTTTTCATCACCTTCGGTCACGCTGAGGATCATGATCTTGAAATCCTCCCCCACCTTGAATTCGGCAGGGCACACGAGGTTACCTACGTTTTCGATAACGAGTACATCGATATTCGTCAGATCGATGTGGGGCAGCGCGGAGGCAATCATGTTGGCGTCAAGATGACAGGCGCTGCCTGTGTTCAACTGCACCACGGGAAGATCGTACTTCTCCAGTCTCTCTTTATCTCGCGCGGTCTCAATGTCGCCCACAATCACCCCAAGGCGTAGCTTGCCCTTCAGTACCTCAGCAGTCTTCTCCAGCAAGATGGTCTTGCCTGCTCCTGGCGAACTCATCAGATTGAGCACCAGATTCCTGTGTCTGTCAAAGACCTGCCTGTTCACGGCCGCGATACGGTCATTTGCCTCAAGTATGTCAGTCATTACGTCGATTTTCATGCCCGAAACCCCCTGTATACCTGTTCTTCGAAATCTGGCCATCCCAGTCTAGCACTTACCACTTTATACATGCAAAACGGGTATCAAGGCAGCAGCAATACAGTATGGCGACAGCTTCGAGAAGCTCATCAGACGCATGAGTGAAGGCACGAAATCGAGCCCACGTGGGACGAGCATTCATTGAAGAAACGATGGACTTCGGCGGCTCTTGTGACGTAGCCACCAGCCCCGAGAAACGGAATTCAGGGAGATAAACCAACTTACTTGAGGTGGATACAGGGCGGAGCGATGGTGGTGTCGAGAGTTGTCGGGTCGTCAGAGGAAGCAGGCTTAGCGGAATCGAGTTCGAAGGCCAACAACACATCTGATGCCAACATCAAAAAGCTTCAGTGAAAAGAGAGCCTGTTGCTAGGGAGAAACAGAAACCTACGCTTGCGTGAACGTGTTCGATTGACGGCTTCGGTGCTATAATCAAGACAAATATATCAGAGGGAGGAACCACGATGTTTAAGACACGCATAACCGACCTTTTCCGTATA
>SOJB01000101.1 GCA_004376695.1 Dehalococcoidia bacterium
GCCCAGTTTTGGCCCACCTTGATATCTACTTTCAGAGGGACGCAGAGTTCAACGGCCCAGGCCATAAGCTCTGCCGCCAGGGATTTCATCTCCTGCAATTCTTCCTCAGGCACCTCGAAGAGCAATTCGTCGTGTATCTGTAACAGCATCTTGCTCTTAAGATTCCTCTTCTCCATCTCCCGATGTAGATTTATCATGGCAACCTTAATGACATCGGCAGAAGTGCCCTGCACAGGGGCATTGATGGCCATGCGCTCAGCAGCTTCTCTGACCATTCGATTTGGGGAGTTAATCTCAGGTACCAATCGCCTCCTCCCGAGCACTGTTTGAACATAGCCCAGTCTGCGAGCCTGTTCCTTGGTTGCCTCAAGGTATTCCTTCACCTTGGGATATTTTTCGAAATACAGGGCGATAAACCGGGAAGCCTCGTCCCGGCTGAAGCTGGTGGCTTGCTCCAAGCCGTAATCGCTCATGCCATATATGATGCCGAAATTGACCGTCTTGGCGTTTCGCCGCATCTCAGGGGTCACTTCATCCTTGGGGACGCCGAAGATTTCGGACGCAGTCAGGGTATGGATATCCTCGTCCTGGGCAAACGAGGCAATGAGGCCGGGGTCTTGAGAGAGGTGAGCCAGGGCCCTGAGGTCAATCTGGGAATAGTCTGCGCTTAAGAGGTATGTACCGGGTGCAGCTATGATTGCTTTCCTTATCTTGCTGCCCATCTCACCTCTTATCGGTATGTTCTGGAGGTTGGGCTCGCTAGAGGAGAGGCGGCCGGTAGACGTACCTGTTTGATTGAAACTCGTATGCACTCTGCCTGTCTTGTGGTTGATGAGTGCCGGCAGAGCATCAATATAGGTGGACTTAAGCTTACTCAGTTGGCGATATTTCAATATGAGTTCGATTACAGGATGAGCGCCTCTTAATGCTTCCATGATTGAAGCCTCGGTAGAAAAGCCAGTCTTCGTTTTGCGAGACAGAGGCAGCTTGAGTTCCTGGAACAGCACCTTGCCTAGTTGCTGAGGCGAGTTGATGTTGAACTCGTGCCCGACGCTGCTGTAGATTCCCTTCTCCAGTCTCAGCAGTTCCTGTCCCAATTCAAGAGACATCTGATGGAGAAGGTCGGTATCGAGAAGAATACCATGCCTCTCCATTGCCACCAAGACAGGAATCAAAGCCATTTCTACTTCAGTGAAGAGCCGCCACAGTCCCTGCCGGCCGAGCTCAGCTTCGAGATTCTCCTTTAGACTCCAGAGGATGTCCACACTCGCGCAGGCATAGCTGGCAATCTGGTTCACCCCGACATAATCGGGGGATAAAGAGCCTTGTTTCTTTCTTGAGCCGCCTAACTCGGCGGGGGTTGAGATCTCAACGCCCAGCTTGTTGAAGGCAAGCCCTTTGAGCCCCAGGCTCTTCTCGCCGAGGAGATGAGCGGCAAGCATGCAGTCGAAACGTAGATTGTCAAGCTTCACCCCACAGCCAGCCAGTGCAGCCATAGCATGTTTGCCATCGAAGGCAATCTTACCGATGCTGGCACTTCCTAAGACCGTCTTGAGCCCAGCAGTGACTTCACTTAGTGGCAGCTGTTGGGGCTGATTCAAACCCCGGTGTGCCAAAGGTGTATAGAACGCGTTTCCCTGAGTCGGCGATATCGCTATCCCTACTAAATCGGCTGCAACGGCTTTTTCGCCCGTAGTCTCAATCTCTATGGCCACGTCCTGCGCTCCTTCCAGTTCACCTATAAGCTGTTCTAAAGCTGTCCTGGTGTTCACTATGTGGCAGGTGACGGCTGAGGGTTGATGACTATCGGTCTTCGTCTTGGGTAGCCTGGGAAGCAGCTTAATGAATTCAAGCTCCTGGAAAAGCCTTGCGACCTCATCCCGGTCATAGTGACTTACCTGGCAGGCTTTCAGGTCCAGCCTGATAGGAACCTCCTTGACTATCGTGGACAGCACTTTCGCCTGGAAGGCCTGACTGCGATATTGACGCAGCGTTGTCTGCAATTTGCCGGGCGTAATATCCTCTATATGCTCGTAGATTCTCTCGAGGCTGCCATACTGCTGGAGCAATCTGGTGGCTGTCTTCTCTCCGACACCCGGCAGGCCCGGTATGTTATCCGAGACATCACCAACCAGTGCTTTGAGATCAGGGAGTTGCTCAGGTTTGATGCCGTACTTCTGCTCTACCGCCTCCTCGTCGTAGAGGATGGTATCCGTAAAGGTCCGTTTAGGGGTGAGGGTTTTTACTCGAGGCAGGACTACTTGCAGCATGTCATTGTCGCCGGTAACGATGATGGTGTCAATACCGCTTTCATCTGCGTGCTTGCTTAACGTGCCCAAGACATCGTCAGCCTCGAAGCCGTCGATTTCAAAGACGGGGATATGGAAGGCTTCCACCAGCTGGTGAACCCTTTTTATCTGGCTCTTGAGTTCCTCAGGCGTGGGCGGCCGATGTGCTTTGTAGTCCTCAAACATCTCATGTCTGAAGGTTGGGGTGGGACGGTCAAAGGCGATAGCCCAATGCGTGGGCTTGAAATCAGCAAACACTTTGAGCAAGGTGCTGGCAAAGCCATACACGGCGTTTATCATCTCTCCGGTCTTGGCTTGAGTCAGCGGAGGCAGGGCATGAAATGCTCGGTGCACCAGGGCATTGCCGTCAAAAAGCAGCAGAAGCGGTTTCTCTCGCTCTGTCATCCCGTCATTATACAACGGCGTGGCTGTGAAATTCTTGCTGGCCTGAGGAAGGTGTATGTGCCGGTGTCCGGAGCTAGCGAATTCTGGCTACGGTGCCGAGACCGGAAATGCTAGTGTGGAGGCCCGAACAGACTACCGAGCGCAATCTCGGGTACGATAATCTTTAGCGATGAAGGCACGACACGAATAGCGACTGGCGTCATGGCAAAAGGCTCGCCATCCACGTGAACTGGCAGTGGGCGCAGCGACTCGACAGCTATTTCACGGCACTGGTAGTATTCTACTTTTGGGTCCCGGAGATGCCTATGTGAGAGGATATTCATGGCGTGCTGCACAAAGGTGAAGAAACCGTCCCCCTTCAAAATGCACACATCCAACCTGCCATCGTTTACACAGGCCTTAGGCCCAATCGCCGCCATGCCCCCATAGAGCTGAATGTTGCTCACGACGATGAGTGGCGTGCTGACATCTATCACCTTTCCGTCCAGCTTGAGGCGGACGTCGGTGCTGGAGTATTTATAAGCTGACCCGATTGCAGTGAGCACATACGCCCAGGAACCTAATGCCCTTTTTTCTTTCAGCGAGATGCTTTCCACGATCGCCGCTTCTAATCCGATACCTGCCGATATCAAGAAGTAGCGACCGGAGAGCTCGCCCACATCGACGGCAACGGTCTGTCCCTCTACCAGCACCCGAGCAGCGTCAAGCAGCACCTTTCGGTAGTAGTTGGCAGGTAGTGGGCGTGCAATCCGTTCCTCCAGGCCGGCAAACAGCTTGGCCGCCTGTGTGCCCGGCAGTATCGGGTTCAAGGCCGGGATGCCCATCTGTAGTGCCCACGAGTTGGTCGTTCCCACAGGAAGCACCCCGAGCGCCGTATCGGTGTTCACCAGTCCGTT
>SOJB01000138.1 GCA_004376695.1 Dehalococcoidia bacterium
GCCCGCTCCAGTGCAGGTTGCATCTTCATAGCACGAAACTCAGGGATACAGAAAGCCAGATGTCCTACTGCTTCTTTCTTCTCATTGGGGTAATGCTCCAGCACTAGCTCGGCAAACTGGAGACGGGTGAGGGCCAACTCTGGTCTAAACGCCATCTCCGTGCAGACTCTGATGGCTTCCTGATAGTATTTACGGGCTTCTTCATATCTGCCCAGGAGAGCAGCTGCCCCGCCAAGGTGGCGAGCGACGCAGGTGGGATTTGCCAAGCCGGTTGTCTTGAATGGCGTATCGCAAAGCACGGTCGATAGCACCTCTGCCGCTCGAGTATGGTTTGCCAACACCGCCGCCTCTAACAAAAGCACCTGTGTTGTGAAGGAATCCTTGATTTTCTCCGGGTCAGCGGCATATCGGTTTACGACCTCGTCAAGCATAGCTATAGCCTCTTCCGCCTGCCCCGCACATACCAGATAGTACAGACAATATCCCCTTGTAGTCGGCGTGGCAGGAAAGCCGGTTGTTTGTGTCCGCTCATCCGAGCGCCTGAGGCCCTCCACACCCCAGCCGAGATATCCACTTAAGCGAGACTCAGACCAGCGAGCAAGAACTGCCGCAGCTTCTGGTGCGCCCAGCTCAGCACCGAATCTGAGAACATCATTCCGAGATTCTGCCGCTTCTTCAAGCTGTCCATCCATGATCTGATAGGAAGCACGTACCGCTGGACAAACATACTGTGAAACCTCCATTCTGGCCAACCGTCCCGATTCGAATAGCCCGTGATGTATCTGCTCGGCATGTTGCCGTTCCCCCAGCCTGAGAAAGAAAGACCCCACAAACAGTCTTGCCCAAAGCATCTCCAAGGGCTCAGCTCTATCCCACATTCGCTTCATCTCATCAGCTATTTGCCGCCCCTCTTCGATATCTTCACCAACGGGTGGACACCAATCCAAATAACTCGCTCCAATCTTGACAAGCGCGTTTTCATCCCCCAGCCTGCGTGCAAGAAGTGTGCTTTCGCGAAATAGACGCACTCCTCCGTCAACATCGCCGGCTGCCACTTTCGTCGCTCCGATAGCGTAATCCGCCCAAGCGCGGTCGGCGGTGTTCGGGGAAGCATATTGGTCGAGTGCTTTGACCCATTTCATCCCTTCGGTCGTACTCAAAAAAGCGACAGACTTAAAACAGACCATAACCCGTGTCACAAGCTCACAAGCCTGGCAGGAACGCTGGATATCTCCCATCGCTTCTGCTAACGAAAGCGCCATGGGAGCCTCGCTGTCAAGGACGTGTTGATAGTCGTGGTCGTAATGACGTGCCCAGCCCAGCGCCAGCAAAAGGTCGCACCGCTTCACCTTGTCCTCAGGGTCAAGGATTTCCTGTACTTCGAGCGCCTGCTCAAGCAGTCTGACAGCTTCTCCAAAGGAGTAAACATCGGTGGCTCTCTTGGCTGCTAGCTCCCCATAACCAATGGCTTTTTCCAGGTCAGCGCTAGCTGATGAATAAGAAAAGTGTTCAGCAAGCTCAGCCGCATGTTCTTCAAGTCGGTTCTTGTATACCTCTTCCAACGCCCGCGCCACCTGCTGGTGTAGTCGTATTCGCCTGGGAGCAATTGTCTCTTCATAGAGTATCCGGCGGAAGAAGGCATGGGCAAAACGGTAATTCACCATCGCCCCTACCTTAGTCCGTTCCTCAACCACCGCCATCTTCTTCGCCTCCCCAAGTGCCTTGAAAAGCTCATCATCGGCTATGCCAGTCACCCTCTGCAACACTGCCAACTGGAAGTCCCTGCCGATGATGGCAGCCACTGAAAGCACCTCATTGCACGATTCACTCAATCTGGAGAGACGCCTGCCGATAACGTCCCTCAATCCGTCGGGAATGCGCATCTCCACCGGCGTATCACTCTTCGCCCGCCAGCGTCCTGACTCCCGCGTAATGACGCCTTCCTCAGCCAGGTAACGCACCACCTCCTGCACGAAGAGGGGATTGCCTTCAGTCTGGCGATGCACCGCTTCCGCCAGCCCCCACGGAACATCTGGCCCGGCGATACTGGACACCAGT
Organism: Dehalococcoidia bacterium; assembly: GCA_004376695.1. GTDB lineage: Bacteria > Chloroflexota > Dehalococcoidia > GIF9 > AB-539-J10 > RBG-13-51-36. Next base: position 2,059 of record SOJB01000138.1, read on the forward strand.
TTCCTCACCTCATCGACATTCAGGCCTCTCAGCTGAAGGCGCGCAAAGTTGGGCAGGCGCCTGAGCTCAGCCAGGGCGGCGGAGAGAGGGTGGGTACGGTCAACGTCGACATCGCGGTAGGTCCCCACTACGAGCACTCGTTTGCCCGCCAGGTTGCGGGCGACATGCTCCAGCATCTCCAGCGTACCCTTATCCGCACTGTGCAGATCCTCAAGTACCATTAGTAATGGCTGTGCTACGGCAGCGCTGCCCAGGAAATCGCTGACGGCCTGCAACAGCTGGTATCTTTCCTCTTCGGGGTCTCTTTGCGGTCTCGGCTGTATCTTGAGCCTCTCCCTGACGTCCGAGACAATGCGTGCCACATTTGGTGCTCCGGTCCCCAGCTCCTTCCTCAGCTGACTGATATCCCGGGCCTGGGCGTAGGTCCTCAGCGCCTCGACAAAGGCGAGATAGGGCAGTGAAAACGAGCCCTCCTCATAGCAGTGGCCCACCAGCACCCGCCCGCTGCGCAATGAAACATAGGTAGCTAACTGCTCTGTCAGAGCAGTCTTGCCGATGCCCGGTTCACCCACCACGATCATTACCGAGCCCTGCCCTGATGCCGCCGCGTCAAAGGCCGACTGGAGCTGGCGCAATTCCGCCTCCCTGCCCACGAATACCCGCCGGTAGAGGGGATTCTCTGCCAGCGCCTTTGACTCTTCCGTAGAGAGCTTTTCAGCTTTGCCCTCTTCAATAGCCTCTATAACTTCTAGTACCTCTGTAGCTGAGGCAGGTCTTTTCTGCGGGTCTTTCTCCAATAGCCGCATGATGAGCGCTGCCAGTGCCGGCGAGAGGTCGGGACGGTGCCAGTTAGGTGACACCGGCGGGGTGTTGATATGCTGCCCGATAATGGCCACCGTGTCATCACCAGTGAACGGCGGCCTCCCGGTCACCATCTCGTAAAGCATTGCCCCCACTGAATAGAGGTCGGCTCTGGGCGTGATTTCACCGCCCATGGCTTGCTCCGGCGGCATGTAGTGATAAGTGCCGACCATCATGCCCTCGTCGCTGAGGCGAGACAGGTCCACTGCTAGAGCCAGACCAAAATCGCCGACCTTGGCAGTACCCTCGCCACTGAGCCAGACATTGCCAGGCTTGATATCCCGGTGGATGATGCCTTTAGAGTGGGCATACTCCAACCCTTTGCACACCTCACGAATTATCTTCATCGCCTGTGGGATAGGCAGACGATGCTCCGGCGCTTTTCTGATTAGGTCATCAACATCCCCACCTGGCATCAGGGGAAGAACAACGTAAGGCTGATTCCCCTCCTCGCCGAAATCATAGATGGTCATAATATTGGGGTGGTCACCGAGCTTACCCAGCGCTCTGGCTTCCCTAATAATCCGAGACCGGGCGGCATCATCCAGCTTTTGGGCCTTGATCAGGCCAAAGGCGACATCTCTATCGAGGACAGTATCGTGGGCAAGATAGACCTTCTTCTTACCGCCCTCGCCCAGGAACTCCTTCAC
>SOJB01000037.1 GCA_004376695.1 Dehalococcoidia bacterium
TAGAGTGGGCGGCTGTTAACCGCTTGGTTGCAGGTTCGAGTCCTGCCCGGGGAGCCAGTTTCCTTCCTTCAAGTCGGCGGATTGAGAACCTCAGCCGGCAAGTAGTTCCCTTAGCTTCTTCGTCAGGGCAGGCACGACTTCCTCGTATTTGCCGACCACCCCGAATTCCGCTTCCCTGAATATGTTCGCCTCTGGATCCTTGTTGATGGCTATGATGTGTTTGGAGCTTGAGCATCCGGCTGTGTGCTGGCTTGCACCCGAAATAGCTATGGCAAAATAGACGTCAGGGGCAACAATCTTACCGGTAAGGCCGATGTGCACCGCCTCTGACACCCAGCCGTTATCTGCAGGGGGACGCGAGGCGCCTACTGCGCCATGCAGCAGATCAGCCAACTCCTTTAACGTAGTCTGGAAGGGCTCGGGGCCACCCAACCCTCTGCCTCCGCAGACAATGACAGGGGCATCCTCAAGCTTGATGCCGACCGCCTCTTCCTTGACGGTTTCTAATGTCTTCGTCCTTACTTTCGATGCATCTATATCAACTTCGAAGGGTATGATCTCTCCCTTCCTTGAGTCATCACGCTCGGAGGGTGACATTGCCTTTGATCTAACAGTAACCATCTGGGGCAGAAGCTCGCTGGTGAATACGCCTTGCGCGTTGCTGCCATAAACAGGCCGAGTTTGTATCAGCAGCTTCGTCTGTGGGTCTACGCTTAAGTCAAGACAGTCTGTCGCCAGACCGGTGCCCAGCCTGAAGGCTAAGCGAGGAGCCAAATCTCTCCCCATGAATGTCTGCCCCATAAGTACTGCCCGAGGCGAAATCTCTTTGACCAGTTGGTCGGCAACCTGCATATACCAATCTGCTTCGTATTCCTTAAGAGAAGGGTGTTCCGCAGCATAAGCCTTGTCTGCTCCGAAGGCAATCACTTCCTCAGAAGCTCCGCCAATTGCATCGCCGATCAGCAGGCAGAACAAACCTTCGTGCAGGTCATCAGCAAGCCTCCTCCCGCATCCTAGCAACTCAGCAGTAATGGAGGCCAGCTTGCCATCTGCCAGTTCACCGAAAACCAATACACCTTTGTATTCAGCCATCGTCTCCTCCTTGATTCTAAAGTAACTTGGCTTCCCTTAGCCTTACAGCCAGACTAGCGCCAGCCTCTGCTGGCGTCTCACCCTCGATTATCTCACATTTCGCTTCCTTGACTGGCTGGAAGAGCTTCTCCAGTTTGCTACGCCTTCCAGCGGCGCCAACCTGTGATGCATCAAGGTCGATATCGGCTGGTTTCCAGATAACAGGTTGTTTCTTCGCTGCTGCCATAATTCCTTTCAGGGCGGCATAACGAAGCGTTCCCAACTCGCTGGTTACTGTGATCAATGCAGGCAGTGTCACTTCAACAGACCGATAGCCATCGGGGATGACCTGCTCGACCCTCGCCTTTCCATCCGTGACTTCTATCTTGCGAGCCAGAGTTACGGCCGGGATCTGTAACAACTCAGCAATACCCAGCCCTGTTTGCCCGGCATCCCAGTCCGAGGACTGCCTGCCGCAGAAGATGATGTCATATTCTCCTATCTTCCTTATCGCCATGGCCAAAGCGTTGGCCGTTGACCAGCTATCACCATCCTCGAAAGCTTCGTCCTCCAAGAGGATGAGTTCATCACCACCTACAGCTAACGCTTTCTTAATCACGTCCCGAATGAACTTGTTCCCTAAGCTGAGCGCAGTGATTTTCCCTCCCACCTTATCCTTGATCCTGAGCGCAGCTTCCAGAGCAAATTCCTCATATTGGCCGATTACAGGTTTCACCTCCGCAGGCCAGGTCATTTTGTTGTTCACCACTTTGAACACTGCCGGTGGCGCTTCAGGATCGGGCACCTGCTTACAGCAGACAATCATGTTAACTGGCATTCTGTAACCTCCTTGAAGATTCTTCGCGACCAAAGAATATAACAAAATGTGCCTCCAGTCAACGGTCATAACGTTGGCCCGAATGGTTCTGGGATACGGCATATCGTGTCTGCCGGCGCACCCACTGGCAGGGTACACGCTGACAGGCAACTCCCGACAAGCTACAGGATTTGCAGGCAGATGACAGTCAGAATCCTGCTTATCGCTAACGCCGCTATCCACGGTGTCGGTGGTGGCATGGATTAGATAGTAGTGATATACTCAATCCATATTGCCGGGGGTCATGAAAAGGGCAAAGGCCTATGTTACTGGCAGTTGATATTGGCAACACCAACATCAAGCTGGGTATATTTGAGGGCGATAAGCTTAAGGCTACCTGGAGTTTGGCTACCGACACTCACACGACGCCGGACGAGTACGGCGCAGTGTTGCTCAACCTCATGGAGCGGAAAGAAATCCTCCCCCCAAACGTTGCCGGTGTGGTGCTGTGTGGTGTCGTGCCGCCTCTGCTGCATACGTTCATGCAGCTGTGCAAGGAATACCTGAATACCAAACCGCTGGTCATTGAAGCTGGTGTTAAGACAGGCATGCGCATCTGTCTCGATAATCCTCGTGAGGTTGGTCCTGATCGCGTGGTCGGCGCTGTGGCTGCCCAGAATCTCTACGGAAGGCCATTGACAGTCATTGACCTTGGTACTGCTACGACCTTCGATGTCGTTTCCAAGGATGGTGATTACCTTGGGGGCGCCATCGCCCCGGGGATCGGAATAGCTAGCGAAGCGTTATTCGCCCGCACGGCTGTGCTGCCTCGAATAGAACTGATTCGCCCCAGGCACGTCATCGGCAGAAACACTATCTCTGCCATGCAATCAGGCATAATATTCGGTTACATTGACCTCATTGAGGGCATGATTCGCCGAATAGAGCAAGAACTGGGAACCAAGGTGAAGGTCGTAGCTACCGGCGGCGAGGCTTACCCGTTCGCTGAAGAGATAGCAGCCATAGACGTAGTCAATCCCAATTTGACCTTGATTGGTCTGCGGCTCATCTATGAGATGAACAAGGGGCAGTAATGCTTAACAATAAGACGGTAGTATTAGGCGTAACGGGGAGCATTGCTGCCTACAAGGCCGCTGAGATTGCGAGCCAGCTAACTCAGGCCGGAGCCAAGGTAAATGTGATTATGACCAAGGAGGCCGTCCAGTTTGTGTCGGCTATAACCTTTAGGGCTCTCACCGGCAGACCCGTAGTCACTGAAATGTTCGACTTAGCCTCGGAGTTCAGCATTGAGCATGTCTCCCTGGCCAAATCCGCGGACATAGTGGTTATCGCCCCTGCGACTGCTAATATCATTGCCAGGCTAGCTGCTGGGATCTCCGACGATATGGTATGCTGCACGGTGCTGGCTACCAAGGCGCCGGTGATCATAGCACCAGCTATGGAAACCAATATGTATGATAGTCCCATAACTCAGGATAATCTCTGTGAGCTTAAAGCCCGCGGCTTCGTGATTATTGGTCCATCTGTGGGCTGGTTAGCCTCCGGTAAGGAAGGCTTGGGGCGACTCGCCGATATAGACGAGATTCTGGAGAGCATTCGCCAGATATCGGGGAGAGACGGGGATCTAGCCGGCAAGCATATCGTGGTTACCGCAGGAGGTACGCAAGAACCTATCGACCCTGTGCGCTGTATTGTTAACCGCTCGTCAGGAAAGATGGGCTACGCTCTGGCCGAAGCGGCGCGTGACCGGGGTGCCGAAGTATCTTTAGTGACGGCGCCTGCCTCGTCAGCGCCTGCCACAGGTGTTGACATCATCAGGGTCGGCACCGCTGAGGAAATGTGTCACGCTGTGGAGAGTGTGGCTCCCAAAGCTGACGCCCTGATTATGGCGGCAGCTGTCGCTGACTATCGCCCGAAAAGCCCGTCTCGAGAGAAGATCAAAAGGGGAGGTTCCGGGTTAACACTGGAACTGGAATGCACTAGGGACATTCTAGGCACGGTCAAGGGAAATCTCATCAAGGTGGGCTTCGCCGCCGAGACCAGCAACCTGGTAGGGAATGCCAGAGAGAAGCTGAAGCAAAAGGGGCTTGACCTTATCGTAGCCAATGATATTACGGCTAGCGATAGCGGATTCGGCACTGACACCAATCGAGTGACCGTAATCGACAAGAAAGGTGGACTCGATAGTTTGCCTTTGCTAACTAAACGGGAGGTGGCCGAGAGGATCCTGGATAGGGTGGCACAGCTTCTAGTAGAGCCGGAGTCCCGATTACAGAGTAAGCACTGAATCAGGACCTCTGAATGTGCTCGGATACAGGGATCTCTTCCTGAGAACAGCCGACGGATAGGAGAGGTTTAGAGTTGATGTCTGAAATACCTAAGGCCTACGAGCCAGGTCAGATAGAGAAGAAGTGGTATGATTTCTGGCTGGAGCAGGGCTATTTCACTCCAGAAATAGACCCCAATAAGCAGCCGTTTGTCGTTGTTATGCCGCTTCCTAATGTCACCGGAGAACTTCATCTAGGGCACGCTCTGTTTGTGACGCTGCAGGATGTTATGGCTAGGTGGCACAGGATGAGGGGGGAGCCCACATTATGGTTACCCGGAACTGACCACGCGGGCATTGCCACACAAGTGGTTATGGAACGGCAACTGGCTAAGCAAGGGAAAACGAAGGAGGAGATCGGTCGAGAAGAGTTCACAAGATTGATCTGGGAATGGGCTGATAGAAACAGGGATGATATCAGACGCCAGCATCAAACGCTGGGGGCTTCCTGTGATTGGACTAGGGAGAAATTCACTCTGGATGAAGGTCCGAGCAAGGCAGTGCGGACTGCTTTTGTGCGCCTGTACAATAAAGGGCTAATCTACCGCGGAGAACGAATGATAAACTGGTGTCCCCGCTGCCGAACCGCGCTTTCCGACCTCGAGGTAGAACACAGTGATATTGCCGGATACCTTTACTATATTCGCTATCCTCTGAGAGAAGATGAGGGCTTTATCGTTGTAGCTACTACCCGACCGGAAACCTTCCTCGGTGACACGGCAGTCGCTGTGAATCCTGAAGACGAACGCTACAAGAATCTGATAGGAAAAAGAGTCATCCTCCCCGTCATAGGCAAGGAAATCCCCATCATCGCTGACACTACGGTTGATGTATCCTTTGGCACCGGAGCACTGAAGATAACTCCGGCTCATGATCCCACAGACATGGAAGTAGCCCGGAGACACGATCTGCCCCTGGTGAACGTCATAAACCCCGATGCCACTATGAATGAGAACGCCGGGCCATACCGGGGAATGGAAAGATTTGCCTGTCGAGATAGGATTCTGACCGACCTGAAGAACGAGAACCTGTTGGAGAGAGTCGAGCCCTACTCTCATTCGGCAGGTCACTGTTGTCGCTGCCAGACGATGCTTGAACCTAGGGTCAGCCTGCAGTGGTTCGTCCGGACACGGCCTCTAGCTGAAGCTGCTATCAACGTCGTCAGAGATGGCAGAATCAAGATGATCCCGGAACGCTTCACCAAGGTATATTTCGAGTGGATGGAGAATATCAAGGATTGGTGTATCAGTCGACAACTGTGGTGGGGACATCGCATCCCCGTATGGTACTGCGAGGACTGCGCCAAGGTAAGTGTCTCGGTAGATGAACAGACGGCATGTACTCATTGTAGTTCAGGACGAATCATCCAGGACCCCGATGTCCTTGATACCTGGTTCAGCTCAGCGCTATGGACACATTCCACGCTCGGCTGGCCGGAGGATACCGAAGACCTCCGTTATTTCTACCCCGGGTCGGTGATGGAAACAGGCTATGACATCCTGTTCTTTTGGGTCGCCAGGATGATTATGATGGGGCTGGAGAATACGGGTGAGATACCATTCCGCACCGTATACCTTCATGGATTGATCAGGGATAAGAGCGGAGAGAAGATGAGCAGAAGCAGGTTGCGAGGGAACGCTATGAACCCTGCTGAGCCTATAAGCAAGTACGGTATCGATGCTCTGCGTTTTGCTCTGTCCGCTGGGAGTACCGCGGGTAATGACAGGAGTGTGGACAAAGGAAGACTGGAGTCGGGCCGCAACTTCGTTAACAAGCTGTGGAATGTCACCAGATTCGTTCTTCAAGCCCTGGATACTGAGACGCCGGAAGCTGAGCCGGGAGAATTACTGCCACAGAAGGTAGAGGACAAATGGATCGTCAGCCAACTCAACCGGCTGGTCAAGGATGTCAATGAACTGATGCAAGATTTTCGATTTGGCGAAGCGGAACAGCAGATCTACGATTTTGTCTGGTCGGAGTTCTGCGACTGGTATGTTGAGATTGCCAAGATACGCCTTCGTAGCAAGGCAGCCCCGTCACCTGCGCCTTTCCTGGCCAGTACGTTGGAGAGATCACTCCGTCTCCTGCATCCGTTCATGCCTTTCGTCACCGAGGAACTCTGGCACATGCTGCTGCAAACGCGGCCCGGTAATCTCGCCCTCCGCGCAGAGCTCGTAGCTAGCAATACGTCGGTGCCGGCTTCCCTAATGATAGCTCCGTACCCCATCGCTGACGACAGGACATTTGCTCCCGAAGCTGAACAAGTGATGGATTCCCTGATAGAGATTGTCCGCTCCATCCGTAACGTCCGGGCTGAATATGGAGTAGTGCCAGGTAAATGGATTGAAGCCAGAGTGTATACTGATGAGCTCCTCTCGGGTCTTGCCGGTCAGGCATGCATGATAGAGACATTGGCCAAGGTCCGACCACTGAGAATACTCAGTCGCCAAGACAGGAAGCCCTCCGAAGATAAAGCTCTAGTGTTAGTGCTAGGAGGAGCTGAGGTAGTTCTGCCTTTGGCTGGCATGACGGACCGGCGTGCTGATGAACAGAGGCTGCTAAGTGAAACCGACGAAATCAGCGCAAGAATCGCTCACGTTGATGCCAGGCTAAGAGATGATGCCTTCTTGAGCAAGGCACCGATTCAGATCATCGAAAAAGAGAGGCAAAAGCTCGCCATCCTCGAGGATAAACTGAGAAGGCTACGCCAGGAGTTGTCTTGACCGGGCATCCGGGGCACTGACGCATCAATGCCGCATCCCGAGGAACAACGATTTCCGCCAATCGGTTTATACAAACCTGCTGCCAGTTCTCTCTTCTTGCGATTGCGAACAGCGTACCGTGAGCCAGAACCCCGAATTACCGCCCGAATCCCAGGCTCCACTGCCAGTGAGTAATCAAGTTACTGAGCGATATCGAGCAGAAGATTCCAGATGAACAGCAGGCAAGACCTGAATTCTTCTAGACCTTGGATTTGAAGCTTCGAGTTCCCAAGAGGCGATGTGATCTACCTTTGAGTCGCAGCAGCTCATACAGCTCTGAAAGACCTTTCTTGGTGTCACTGGCAACACATGATTTGTCGCACCTTCTTATCCGGTACCTGAATAGCCAGTAGGTGAACTCATCGAATTGCCTTAGACTCATCGATCTAAGGTGAGGATATCGCCTCTCCTTTCTGAACTGTTTCAGAAGGCTGAGCTGATCGGCACCGTAGATGCGACGGTGAGCTTCGTCAAGTATCCCGTCATCGCTGCTCAGGCCCAATACTCTCCTTTCCTTTCGTATCTCCTCCGTTACGGCCAGAATCAGGAATCCTTCCACAAGGATGCCGTAGAAATAGTTGAGATAGGTGTGGTATTTGGAGGGGCCGATCAGCTTCCTGAATTCGCCCCTGGACAACTCCATGGGCGGTATATCAAAGAAGAGAAGAGCGATGCGCTCCTCTTCCGGAATAAGCCCGTCGAGCTCTTCGCATAACCGCTCCGCCAGGACCAGCCAATCAAAGGCCTCGTTGTCTACAAGATAGTGATAATGTCGGCCCGCATAATCCTCTTCAGGACTACTCCATAAACGAATGGCTTCAAGCAAGGCCACATACCAGTGCTTGCCTTCAGCCACGGCATTTCTCAGCCACTGTATTGCTTGAGCATCATCGGCGGACACTCCAGCCACCTCCACGATTGTTCTGAGGGCTCAAACCGCACCATACCTTCGTTACTCCAGAGCCGACAGCGCACACACTATCTCTACAGCAGAAGAATCTGCTCCAGTTGGGTTAAGTCACTGATGGATTCCCGGCAATTACTCCTCGACCTGTCAAGATGGAAACCGTCGATGCCAGCTTTCCGGGAATTGATGTAATCAAACTGCCAGTTATCACCCACATGGATGACATGACCTGGATGAACACCCATCTCTTCACACATCCTGATGTAGAAATCAGGGTTCTTGACCTGCCTGTAGTGCGAGATGGAGGAGAAAACCCGAACAAAATAGGGCTCGATGTCCTCCAACAAGTAGTGAAGCAGTTCCCACGGCGTACACGAGGCAACAACTAACCTGTACTCGCTGGCCAGCGAAGAAAGGACCTGAGTCACCTCAGGATAATAGGCTATCCTACCCAAACAGCTTTGGATTACGGGGTCAGAAGACCCCAGGCCAAGATAATCGAACCAGTATTTGATGTCATACCATTCAAGGCTCTGTTCGCCGATCCTGTTGTACTCCTCAAACACACGCATCCTGGCTTCGGCAAGGTCGAGTCCTTTTCTACGGGCATAGAGTGCGGGGATGGCTTCATGCCATATGGCCTGGCTGAAATCAGGCGTTACCACTGTTCCCTCAGCATCGAAAGAGACCAGTTCGACTTCCTTCATCTCAGGCATTGATACTATCACGGTGGGGAAGCAGAAGTCCATTTGCCTGTTCCTCTTCAGCAAGCTACAATAGGTGAAATGCTGGTTTACTCAGCTATCGAGAAGCTGAATCATACATTTGAACTGGGCCCTATAAGACCTCCCAGTGAGGCTCATTCCTTGCTGATAAGAGCAACCCGGAATTGCCCCTGGAATAGATGTCTGTTCTGTCCCGTGTACAAAGGCCGTAAGTTCGAACTGAGGCCAGTTTCGGACATTGTCAAAGATATTGAGGCCGCCAAGGCTATCAGCGACGGTATCAAGGAAATAGCCTGGAGAATGGGCCACGGCAATAGAGTGCCAGAGGTAGCGGCAATGCTCCATAATCAGGCTGAATTCGGGCAATGTGCGGCTCACATCGCCCTGTGGCTCTCCACCGGAGGCAGGTCAGCCTTTCTCCAGGATTCTAACACCCTTGTCATGCGTACTCCTGAGCTAACTCAAGTCATCGCTTTCCTGAGACAAACTTTTCCCGAGCTAGATAGAGTGACCACATATGGTCGGTCGCATACGGCAGCCAGAAAGTCGTTGGGAGAACTCAAGGAACTCAGGAATGCAGGACTCGACAGGATTCACATTGGATTGGAGACTGGTTACGAGCCGTTGCTGACGTACATGGAGAAAGGGTGCACCACCAGGGATCATATCGAGGGTGGGAAGAAGGTGAAAGCAGCAGGTATTTCCTTGTGTGAATATGTCATGCCAGGTCTCGGGGGCACGACGATGTCTAAAGAGCACGCCTGCGAAACAGCCAGGGTGCTGAACGAGATCAACCCTGACTATATCAGGTTACGCAGCCTCCATGTCTCTCCAGCGATGACCCTGTGGACAAGGCTGCAGGATCGAGATTTCGAACTGCAGACAGAGGATGAGGTAGTAAAGGAGATCGCCGTTTTCATCGACAACCTGAAGGTTACCAGCCGTCTTAAGAGCGACCATACACTCAATTTGCTGATGGAGATTCAGGGTCAAATGCCAGAGGACAAGGACAAATGCCTTAGCATCATAGATCAGTATTTGGCTCTACCACACGAGGAGAGGCTCAATTTCAGGTTTGGCAGACGGGCGGGCTATTACGATACCCTGGCCGACCTTGCCGATCAGCCCATCCATGAGAAGATAGACGAAGCTATAGAACACTTCAAAGCGGATGACGGCAACGCTGAAGAGGCTCTATTCAGGCTGAAGAACACCTTTATCTAAGGAATATGCCGCTTATCCTGTAGTACGCTCAGCTGTGTTTCTGGTGTTCTGTTCCACGTCGATGAACAGGTAAAAGGCCTCCCTCGCAGCAAGCAGGAATAGCCACACCAGGAATGAGCCCATTATCCCGATTATCGTCACCATTGCTCCAGCCAAGATGTTAATAACCGGGATCTCCATTAGCCCACCCACCGTCATTCCAACGACGATTCCAGTGCCAATCGAACCGATAACGCCGAGTACCAGCGCTATCCACCCCACGACCCTGAGAACACCAGCCGCAAATCGTAGAAAAGGATACCTTTCCATCTTTCCTCCTTTCTGTTCCTAAAGCTCTTCAAACATGCTCTTGTACTGACCCGATGCCTCAGGCACAATCCGATTACACGTATCCTGCATTCGTCCAATACAGATAGGATGCACGACTAGTGATGCGAGATTGGCACCCGGGATGAGACTTACGATTACCGTAGCCAGCATGAAGCGTTTCGACACTGCCGGCCGCAATCCTCTGAGTCTCATCTGAAGATTGACCCGGTCGAACAGGCGAAGCCAGAATCTGAATACCCAGTACAGGTTGAAGAAGGGAATGAAGCTAAAGCCAATAGCTCTTCTCCCTCCGAAGTCGTCATGCTTGACCATAGGTAACTTCGAGTGCATCAATCCGAAGTGAATCAGGCTAAACAGGCCCATTGTGGCAAAGTGGAACAGAATCGCAGCGTCAACTGAGAACGCCGTGGTAAGTCCGTGTTGGCTGAATTCGCTTCGCTGTGCATCGGATAAACTGCTCAAATCGAAGAGAGGGTCGTAAATACTCGCCGGTTTTCCTCTCACTGGCTTCCCTTCCAGCTTTGCACCACACGTAACACATGCCCTTGCCAGTGGCATTACCAGGGTGCCACAAACTGGACAATCGGCACTACTGGTCACAGGCACAGCCCCACACGAAAAGCAGCTCTGCGGGCTACCTGCCAACTCCTTTCCACAATTCCTACAAAATATCGCCTGCCTCCTCTGTGCCCCTGAAGTTACCCGCCTTATACTTACCTGATGATGCCAGCGTCTTCATCCCTACTCGAATTCGCTCTTTCCCAGGGCAACGAATATGACGGCCAGTATCCCGAGAAGCGCCCATGGACCCACCAGTGCGCATATACAACCGGCAAGCGCCAATCCCCAAATCCTTCTTCTTAAGGCAAAGGCGCCGCCAATTATGGCAATCACTCCGAATACAATCAACGGACTGCCAATGACAGCCATCCATCCCATCCCAAAGAACCCGCCTGCAAACCCACCCAGTGCAGCAACTACGCTACCTACAATGACCTCAATCACTCCCGCAATAATACAGAGTATCCCCGCGGTTATCGGCTTCCAGGTTCGCTCCATTTCCTATCCCTCCTTTCTGTTTCTCCGCATAAAGATATAGTTAGAAGCTCTTATTGTCAATGCCTCAGGGCTTCAGTCGCTGCTTCGGCGGGTATTTCGCCCACCATTCTGGCTC
>SOJB01000060.1 GCA_004376695.1 Dehalococcoidia bacterium
AAGATAAGCGCCCTTGAGCGGCTTCTCAACGCGCCGCTGGCGCGGTTGACACTGCCAGGCTTTGATTACGCGAGGCCTGCGCCGGACGGACAATCACACCTTTCGGGACAGCCACGACGGCATGGCATAGAAAGCAGGAGATTCGTAAAGCGTAGCCGATGATACTCATTGGACATTTCATCGGAATAGCTACTGGGTCAAGCTCGGCATATACTCCCGGGCTCATAGAACTCGTACGAGGCTTCTTGTTCCTGCCTGCCGGTGTTCAGACATTCCACCGATATCTTGCACCGTAAGCCTGTTTCCTGCCACAGGTTCAAGCCCCTATCTACGCAGTTAGGCCCATTCGGAAGCCAGACGCCAAGGGTTCTGTGGGACAACCTGGAAGAATGAGTGACCAAGGTGGAGGCAAGATCGCCTTCAATGATAGCTATGTTGAGCCTGTCCTTCAGCCTCATCAGGGTCTGCAGAATATGACTCGCCCTGTCGGCACCCGGAGCTGACACGTGGCAATATCACAAATCTTTCCTTACCAAGTAGTCGTTGATTTCGCTTAGCAATGGTTTCACCAGCCTCAAGAATGTTCCAGGTGATCTCCATTCTTCTCATTCCACTTCTATGCTTTCCATATAGAACTCCCGTCCCCCGCATATTTCCACATTCTGCTCCCGGCATGCAGGGCAAGACCCTAAGGTATCCTGACCGTCGAAAACCGCGGAGCAGTTTCGACAACGCAGTTGAGTCGGGACTGGTTCGAAGTGGAGTACTGCTTCCTGAGCGATGGTGTCTTTGGCAAAGAAATCGAAGTAAAACTGAATACAATCGGGCACAAATCCTGACAGCTCGCCGATTACTATGTTAATCTGGGTGATCTTGCTGGATCCCGCCTCACCAGCCTTGGCTAAAGCAATACTAACTATGTTTTCAGTTACTCCAAGTTCATGCATTTGATTAAGCAAAGCGAGCAACACTATTGTAGATTACTTGATTTCTCATTTCCAGTCCCGCTGACATGTTTCCGTGAAAAGACGGAGACCGCCACACAATAACGGAGGGCTAAGTAGCCACCTGTCCTGGCCAGGTGAGGTCTTGCCGCTCCTAGAGACTGACCAATGAGTATTGCCACTGCCGTCGCCAATCCGCTAAGGGGAACGTAAGCAAGCCCGAGTACCCTCATCGCCAGGGCATGTCCAGCGTAGATAGTGAGGCCCATACTACTGACGATACCTGGATGTTCATCGCGCCCTGCGTCGCCAGTTGCTCTGCAGAGGCGGGCAAGTGGACGATTGTTTCACCTACACTAACAGCGGTGATGACTGCCGGCCTCAGACGCCCAATGAATAGGATGGTAGTCAGAGCGAAGATTGACACTATTGCGCTCTGCAAGACAACGGGCCAGGCCAGGGTTATCACTGTTAATGGAAGCTACTTCTCGTCTAGTTTTAAGGTTGGCCCATTGTTGTTCGTGTTGTTGATCTAGTTCATCTTGAATCTAACAGAAAACTGATAAGCCATGGCAATCCAGCCGGCAAACTCACGATTCGACCCCGCTTGAGTTGAACGAATAGGATGCTCGCCAGTATGGGAAGCCTTCATAAAGCTGCAAGACGTGGGCTCTGGTGTTCGCTCCCCGGTGGGAATGCGAAAGGCAGTGATTTCGAAAACGAAGAAGAGCGAAGGCACTCCTCATCTCAGTTAGATGTGCTGCACTGGCATCAATTCTAGCGTTAACCAGAGACCAAGGGATACTGCCATCTCGCTGAGAGAGTGAAAAAACAGTTGCCCGTCGGCCTTGACCCCGACAAGCCGACAAAGCAGACAGGCCTACCCACAGATTCAGTTATGAAACAAGCCCGCGGCACGGGGACATATCGTTCAGAGCCGAGGCCAACCCTGGTGATCACCTATGAGCCGCTTTGCCGTCCGTTCTGGGCATTCACAGGAACGATACCCTGGTAAACAAGACAACTATGTTTTGCATGTGTTACAGCTTGTGGCAGAGCATGTACCGCAAGACGCGCTTCCGCCGATGGGAGCAGATACTCCTTCACCGCTCTTGGAAAAGGAAGCGAAAGATGACAGTATTCTTCTACTGCTATTGCGACACCGGGGACAGGAGGCATCTTCGTTTGCCTGACTCTGGCGGCAAAGCAGTTCGAACCTGAGATTGCAGTCAGGGCACAGATATTCATAGATGGGCATCTCTATCCTCTCACTTATCAAACGCTCTCAGGAATACTTCCGGGACTTGAGGAACCTGGCCGTCCGTCCATGTCTTAAGACAACCAAGGCAGCAGAAGCTATGATGCTCAACTACTCCCGGACCTGCCCATTTAGAAACCATGAGCCACCCGTTGAGCACCTCGCAAGGTCGCTCCCCTGCACTATGTGTCACCCTTTCACCGCAACAGTTGCAGATAGTATGTGTCCGGGACATATGGCCTCCTGCTCGGTGCGCCTCTCATCCCTTTAGTGGAATTAGGCCCACGGATCAGACGGCTACCACCTCCTTAACTTCCGGCACCTGTTCCTTGAGCACTCGCTCAATGCCATTCTTCAACGTCATACTCGCCATGGGGCATCCCCCGCAGGCGCCGGTCAACTTCACTGTCACCACTCCATCCTTGACATCTATCAGCTGGACATCTCCTCCATCAGCCAACAGTGCCGGCCTCACCTGTTCCAGGGCTGCCTGTACCTTTTCTCGCATTTCTCTCTCCTTATCTGTCCGCCTTCCAGATCATCCGGTCACTCGGACTTCCAAGGCTAAATATAGAGCGAAAGTTACTGATTGTCAAACCAGCAACATCGGCCCGTTACCGGGCATCATTGCAGCGCTGACCAAGTGAGCTCGAGCAATCTTGTGGAGAAGGGTCGGACTGCCTCACTCCGCTCGCAATGACCAGTCACCGCAAATGCGAGTGACAAGGAAGCTGGTATAGAGAATGGAGATAATCTATAATACGGTTCTGGGAGTTTGGCGCATGATTTCTGTCGACCAAGCCTTGAACAGTATTCTGAGCTACGTTGACGTTCTCGAGCCCGAGCCAAAGCCCATTCTGGACTGCCTGGGGCAGGTTCTGGCTGAGGATGTCTATTCTGCCATTGATGTCCCGCCACTGGACAATTCTGCCATGGATGGTTACGCCCTGCGGGCTGAGGATGCTCTCGGTGCCGGTCAATCCTCCCCCAGGTGTTTAACCGTTCTCGGAGAACTTGCTGCCGGGTCCGTGCCGACAGAGCAGGTCCGGCCGGGGACCGCGATCCGCATTATGACGGGAGCGCCGCTGCCGCAAGGTGCTGATACCGTGGTTCGGTTTGAGGATACCGATGAACTCGGCCGCAGATCAGCAGGCGGCGTCCTCTCGCAAATCGGAATACTGCGCCAGGCGAAGAAAGGTCTGAATGTGCGATGCAGAGGCGAGGACATCGCGAGGGGAGACCTGGTTCTAAAGAAAGGAAAGCTGCTTCGTCCTCAGGAGATAGGAATGCTGGCCTCTTTGGGACGCGCCACCGCGCTTGTTATCCGCCGCCCAGTTGTTGCCCTTCTCGCTACGGGAGATGAGCTCATCGCTGTCGATCAGCCACTGGCTCCGGCTAAGATTTATGATAGCAATACCTATGCCATTGCCGCCCAAGTCTCCCGCTACGGTGGAGTTCCCAAGATCCTGGGCATAGGGCGTGATTCCGTTCGGTCTCTGACTGAGAAGATCGACCAGGGCCTGGATGCAGACATGCTCATTACCTCCGGGGGTGTGTCTCAGGGGGATTACGATATGGTGAAGGACGTGCTGGCACAGCGCGGAGAGATTAGCTTCTGGACGGTTCGTATGAAGCCGGGAAAACCCCTTGCCTTTGGAACGATGACGAAGATGGAAGGAGAGAAAGAACGAAAGGTGCCCCATTTGGGATTGCCCGGGAATCCCGTCAGTTCCATGATTACCTTTGAGCAGTTCGCCCGACCCGCCATACTGAAAATGATGGGACGGGAAAACCTGGCAAAGCCAACTATCCGGGCGATCATTGACAATGATATTGCGAACAATGATGGGCGCCGCATCTTCGCCAGGGTGATTGTTGCCAAGCGCGATGGTCAATACTATGCCTCCCTCACAGGCCCCCAGGGCTCGGGAATCCTCACATCCATGGCAAAGGCAAACGGCCTGGCTGTCATCCCGGAAAGCAGCAAGGGGGTTAAGGCCGGAGATATGGTGGATGTGCAGATGCTGGATTGGACAGAGGAGCAGAGCGGGGTCTGAATGTTGCCGATTGTTTCCATCGTGGGCAAATCGCAATCCGGTAAAACAACGCTTATGGAGCAGCTTATTGCTGAGTTCAAAAGGAGAGGCTATAGAGTTGCTGCCCTGAAGCATAGTCGAGAGGGGATGGAAGTAGACCGGCCGGGCAAAGATAGCTGGAGGTTCGCCCAGGCAGGCAGCGATGCCGTATTGGTTAGCTCGCCTGGCAAGCTTGCCCTTATCAAGAGCGTGGAGCACGAGCCTGATATTCAGGAGATCATGCGGATGATCGGCCCTGATTTCGACATCATACTCGCTGAAGGATTCAAGAAGAGCAACATTCCCAAGATTGAGGTGTACAGAAGAGAATTGGGCAGTGACCTGTTGTGTTCACACGGGGAGCTTTCGGCCGTCATCACCGATGGGTCACTGAATAGCGATATCGTTCAGCTTCCATTGGGCGATACGGTGGCAATAGCCGATTTCATAGAACAGACTTTCGTCCTGGAAGGCCAGGGCAATACTGTTCCCACCTCTCCCATGCAGGAAGATGGTCAGGCGTAGAGATGTTAGCCGCAGGAATATTGACGATCAGTGACAAGGGGGCAAGAGGGGAACGCCGGGACAAGAGCGGGGAGGTCATTCGTGAAATCCTTAGCAGTATGGGTGTTCACATTGCCAATTACGAGATCGTTCCTGATGAGAAGGATCTCATTGCTGAAACACTGATTGAATGGGCAGATGAAGGGAATCTGGACGTGCTGTTCACCACGGGCGGAACAGGACTTACACCCAGGGATGTTACCCCAGAGGCAACCCTTTCCGTGGTCGATAGAGTTGTCCCCGGTTTTGCCGAGGCGATGAGAGCCGAGAGCCTGAAGAAAACTCCCATGGCCATGCTCAGTCGGGCGGTTGTCGGCACCCGCGGGAGATGCTTGATTGTCAATCTGCCGGGAAGCCCCAGGGCCGTACGTGAATGCCTCGACGTGATACTACCAGCGCTGCCCCACGCTGTGGAAACGCTCAAAGGCCAGACAGGCGATTGTGGGGCAGCTCAGAACTAGATCCCCGAGCTGTCTCCAGCCTGCCTTATCTGTTGTTAACCAGCCATAGGAGTCCCAACACAATCTCGCCTGTACAAGGAATCGCCTGAGCTGACTCCATCCGCCTTGCTACGACACGATGCCGGTATCATAGGCGGAAAAATCTCACATGCTTTAAGCTGACTCATGTGCTTTCATATCTCAGAAATGATATACTGAAAGAGCCATGTCTCAATCTTATATCGGCCAGTTACTGCGGGGTGTCGTCGAGCCTTTGCTGCTTTTCATTATCGCCGACCTGCCTGTGCACGGCTATGAGATTGCGAGAGAACTCGAACGAAGGAGCGAAGGATACTTCGATCTTACCGCAAGCACCCTCTACTCTGCGTTACGCCGCTTGGAACGCAGAGGGCTTGTGTTAAGCTCATGGCAGCAGGTTACCAAGCAAAAGCGACGGTACTATCAACTGACCGAGAAGGGTCGCCAGATACTGTCCCAAGAACTGGCTCAGTGGCAGCAGTTTCTTGGTGCCACTGACAGGATCATAGACAGCTAGCATAGTGGAAATTCAGATCCTGGGTGCCCATTCATCTGAGCTACGAGGGGCACGGTTAGCTTCTCTCCTGATTGACAGCACTCTGCTTATGGATGCTGGAGGAGTGACCTCTGCCCTCCCACTGCCCGAGCAGAAGAAGATCAAGACTGTGTTGCTCACGCACCACCATTTCGACCACACCCGAGACCTGGTCACTCTGGCTGCCAACATCGGTTATTACTGGCAAGGGCAGCTAGTAGTTCACGCACTGCGCTATACGCTTGACATTGTCACTAAATACCTTCTTGACGGCACCATGTATCTCAACTTTCTTGAATACCCCAGCAAAGAGAACCCTTCTCTTATACTTGAGGCTGTTGAGCCTTATAGCAGCAAAGCCATTGCCGGTTATGATGTCTTGGCCGTGCCGGTGAAGCATTCCGTACCTGCGGTTGGCTATCAAATCACCTCCACGGACGGGAAGAGCATGTTCTATACTGGCGATACCACAGGCGGACTATCTGATTGCTGGCAGCATGTTTCCCCTCAGCTGCTTGTTACTGAAGTCGCCGGACCCAACAAGTATCAGGATTGGCTCAAGAAGGTTGGTCATCTCTGTGCAGGGTTCTTGAGAGAGGAGCTCATACAATTTCACAGCCTCAAAGGGTATTTACCTCGCGTGATCGTTGTCCATATCGGGAATCGTTTCGAGGAGGAGATCAGGGAAGAGGTCACCCAGGTCGCCGAGGAACTGGAGGCAGACATAAGCCTCGGTTATGAAGACATGAAGGTCACCCTGTAAACAGCACGCACGGCATCATCGCTATTCTCTTCTATTCGCAAGTGCTTATGGCTCGCGCCCCACGGCCGGCGCCATGGCAACCCTTGCCACGGCGCCAGTGAGTTTCTTCAGTCCACCTTTGGCAAATCTGCGAGTGCCTTCTCCACCAACTCCTTAGGGTATTCGTAATCCTGAAGCCTGCCTGATAAGTACTCATCATAGGCTCCCAGGTCGAAGTGCCCGTGTCCGCTGTGAGCTATCAAGATGGTTCTTGATTCACCTGCCTCCTTACAGCGAAGGGCTTCATCAATAGCCGCCTTGATGTTATGGCATGCCTCCGGCGCAGGAATAATGCCCTCGGCGCGGGCAAATCATCCATGGAGCCGAGAAGACCGGCTTTTTCAAAATCGGGGTAATTGCTTTATACTATTCCCACGTTGATACCGCTATGACAGTATGATCGATGCAGGACGGTTGCCATGAGCGACAGAGATTTGGAACTGCTTGAATTTCACAAGATAAGGGAGATACTGGCAGGCTTCGCCTCTTTCTCGGCCAGCCGACAGCTTTCCCTCAGCGTTAGTCCTCTCGCCGATGGAGAAGAGGTCTCTCTGCTGCTCAAGCAATCGACTGAGGCGCGTCGCCTGCTTTCACTCAGTCCCGACATTCACATCGGCGATGTTTCTGATATCCGGAACGTGGTAGAGATGGCGGCCCGTGGCAAAGTCCTCGAGCCTCAGACCCTGCTGGAGATTCAGAAGACACTTGAGTCTGCCCGTCGGCTACGAGGCAATCTGATGAATCTATCAGATGAACTGCCTTTGCTCAGCAGTCTTGCCGAGGGCATTGTGGAACTGGCCGAGCTTGAAAAGGATATCAGTCGCTGCTTGGGTCCTACCGGCGAGCTGTTAGACACTGCCTCGCCCAGGCTCGCATCGGTGCGACATAGAATGCGGGAAGTACGCCAGCAGTTGCTCACTCAGTTGGAAGCCATAGTCAGGTCACCCAGAAGACAGAAGATAATCCAGGAACCCATCATAACCGAAAGGGAAGGCCGGTTCGTGATTCCGGTCAAGGTGGAATGCCGCCGGGAGATAAAGGGCATCGTCCACGATGTCTCCAATACCGGGGCCACTCTATTCATCGAGCCGTGGACAACCCTGGATATGGGCAATGAACTGCGTGAGTTGGTTATGGAAGAGAAGCATGAAATAGAAAGGATCCTGGGAACGCTCAGTTCTGAAGCCGGGGCACACGAAGGCGAGATTTCGCGGAATGTAGAGCTGATTGCGGAGATCGACCTGGCGCTGGCCAAGGCAAGATATGCCAGAGAGGTCGGAGCCACTGAACCTGTTATTGTTGCCGCTGGCAAAGGCGCGGAAGCCGACGGTGATGGATCGTCCGGTGTGCTCAGGCTACTCGAAGCCAGACATCCGCTCCTGGCACATAAGGCTGTGCCACTCTCGGTCGAAATTGGCAGCGATTTCTCCACTCTGGTTATTACCGGACCCAATACTGGCGGTAAGACCGTCGCCCTCAAGACTATAGGGCTTCTCAGCCTGATGGCGCAGGCTGGCCTGCCCATCCCTGCTCGGGCCGAGAGCCGAATCCCTCTTTTCGACGGCGTCTTTGCCGATATCGGTGACGAGCAGAGCATCGAGCAGACACTCTCTACCTTCAGCTGGCACGTGGGCAATATTGTGCGTATCATCAACAGCGCCAGCAGAAAGAGCCTGGTGCTTCTCGACGAACTGGGCACCAACACGGACCCCGGTGAAGGCTCGGCTCTCGCTCGCTCTATCCTGCTCCATTTCCTGTCGCAACGAACGATGACCGTCGCTACCACTCACTACACGGAGTTGAAGGCACTGGCTCACACTACTGACGGTCTGCAAAACGCGTCCCTTGATGTTGATCCGCTTACGATGGCGCCCACATATCACCTGACAGTCGGTATCCCCGGCGGTAGCAATGCTCTGGCTACAGCGTCTCGCCTGGGATTGCCTCCGGAGATCATTCTCAACGCCAGAGACATGCTCACCAAAGGCACTCAGGAGCTCGAGACCCTGCTTACCCACTTGATGACCGAGCAGAAGGATGTGGAGCTGCTTCGCCGTAGCCTGGAGAAGGAAAGGGATGAAGCAGAACAGAGGAACGCTGAACTGGGAAACAGGCTGCGCCAGTTGGAAGAGGAGAAGCGAAGGATCATCAAGGAGACCCGTGATCAGATTGTTCGGGAGGCCGCTGGATTGCAGGGGAAGGTTCGAGAGGCGGCCTCAGAGTTGCGCAAGGAAAGATCCAGAGAGAGCATCGAGCAGGCAAAGAAGTCACTGGCAGAGGTGCAGGAACAATTGAGTGCCGAAGCGTGGCGGGCAACGGCGGTGGCAGGAACCGGTGAAGAAGAACAGGCAGGCCCAATCACCGCCGGTGATACCGTCTGGCTCAGAGAGGCGGGTCTGCAGGCAACCGTGCTCTCAGTGTCTGAGGAACGGGGACTCGTCGAAGTCCGCATCGGGAGGGCGAAGATGACCCTCAGCGTGGACAGCGTGGAAAAGAGGATACCCGTTAGCGGCACCGTGGAGCGGAGAATTGGCACGATAACGAGCGGATTGAGCAAACGGAGGGCCTCCCTTGAGCTTGATCTGCGGGGGAAGCGGGCAGAAGAGGTTGAGCTGGTCCTTGAGGACTACCTCGACGAAGCGTCTCTGGCCAACTTGACCCACGTTCGCATCATCCACGGTATCGGCACTGGCACGGTGCGCCAGATTGTCAGAGAGTTCCTTGCCTCTCATCCGCTGGTTGTGTCCTTTCGGGCCGGCGGGCAGGGTGAGGGCGGCGACGGTGTTACCATAGTCAGTATGTAGCCGCAGCGTTTAGTTAAGCAGGCTGGTCAGTAGTATGCTCATATCAAGGAAGTTCCGCCTTGCCAGGTCGAGAATGTTCGGCTTTCTCGATGAACTGGCGGCAACGGACGGCAGCGCTATATCCTTATACTTGCCGCAGCGTACGTCATTGGTCACAGTCAAAGAATTGCTGGGAAAGGCCTCTGTCTCCAGTGTCGCGCCGTCAGGCATCGATGAAATCATTTCCGGCTCGCAGACCGGGGCGGTGCTCTTCTGGGGTCTGTCGCGGAAGTACCTGGTTCTGCCCCCATTCCCGATTAAAGAAGAACATGTCAATAACGGCTATGACGTTGAGCCGCTGCGTTCCCTTCTTAGTCATGATTTCCTTATCGGCCTGATCCTGATCCGATTGGGCGCATACAGCATCGGCGTCTGCCGGGGCTCAGTGTTACTTGACAGCAAAACGGGAACGGGTCTCGTGCACGGCCGGCACAAGAAGGGTGGGTCTTCGCAGGCGCGGTTCGCCCGTCACCGAGAAAAACAGATAGAGTACTTCCTGGACCGGGTTTGCGGTCATGTGCGGGAACATATCGAGCCGCATGCTCGGTCACTCGACTACCTGGTCTATGGCGGGGCAAGAAGTACAATACTCTCACTGCGAAAGCGGTGCCCGTTCCTGGGTCAGTTTGAGAATCGCATCCTGCGCATGCTGCTGGACATACCTGAGCCGCGCAAGGCGGTGCTGGAAAAGGCCTTAGCCGATGTCTGGTCGACCAATGTTATTGAATGGTCCGAGGATACAGACTGATTCTTATTTGTTAGGCGAACATGAGCTTTACTGTTGTGGCACGTGGAAGTCCAGATCGTGCCCGGACTGCGAATCTCGAAATCTGGTTTCGGCATTGGCTTTCCGCTTCGTGTCAGCCAAGATTGAAGAGGATGCAGTTGTGCCAGCTTTCCGCAGGGTTGACAGGGCGGGGTGCGTGACATTACCATAGACCGAGGGTTTCCAAAGAGCTGAACTGCGACAGAGGAGGTCAAGCATGAAGTTAGTTCGTGCTTCGAAACGATACCGTTACGTGCAGATACCTGCGGTTCTTCTGGTTACGGCAGCCCTGATCCCAATGATGGTAGGCTGTGGTGATTATCCTGTTCAGTACGACCTTACCATCTCGAGCACACGGGGCGGCGAGGTAACCAGTCCTGGCGAAGGGAGTTTTGCCTATGCGGAGGGAACAGTGGTCAACCTGGCGGCCGAAGCTGAGGATGGATACCGTTTTGTCAGATGGACCGGCAATGTGGACACCGTCGCCAACATCAACTCGGTCACAACGGCCATCACCATGAACGGCAGCTATTCCATAGCAGCTAGTTTTCAGCTCCGATATGCCTCGGTAGTTGCCGCAGGCAGCTATCACACGGTTGGGCTTAGAGCCGATGG
Source organism: Dehalococcoidia bacterium (assembly GCA_004376695.1). Lineage (GTDB taxonomy): Bacteria > Chloroflexota > Dehalococcoidia > GIF9 > AB-539-J10 > RBG-13-51-36. Next base: position 10,882 of record SOJB01000060.1, read on the forward strand.
CACGGTCGTGGCCGTGGGACGGAACGATTATGAGCAGTGCGATGTCGGCGGCTGGAGTGACATAGTACAGGTGGCAGCAGGCGATTGGCACACAGTGGGGCTCAAGCACGATGACACCGTGGTCGCCATCGGCGACACCTTGTACGGCCAGTGCGACGTCGGCGACTGGAGCGGCATAATACAGATCGCAGCAGGCGCGCTGCATACAGTTGGGCTTAGTGGCGACGGCTCAGTGATCGCGGTCGGAGACGACTACTTAGGGCAGTGCGACGTCGGCGGCTGGAGTGACATAGTACAGGTGGCAGCAGGCGATTGG
>SOJB01000035.1 GCA_004376695.1 Dehalococcoidia bacterium
GGTGATCCTGGTGCTTACATGGATAGGAGCCTCCTTGAAGGGAACCCTCACAGTGTTATCGAAGGCATGATAATTGGCGGATACGCAATAGGCTCACATTACGGATATGTCTATGTTCGCAATGAATATCCCCTTGCTGTGAAGAACCTGAGCATAGCGTTGGAGCAAGCGAGAGAATATGGCCTTCTCGGGAAGGATATCCTCGGCTCTGGTTTCGACTTCGATATCAGGATCTCACGAGGTGGAGGTGCCTTCGTCTGCGGCGAATCTACTGCACTAATGGCCTCCTTGGAGGGCAAGATAGGCGAACCGCGCCCCAAGCACGTGCACACTGTTATTTGTGGGCTTAACGGCAAGCCCACTAACCTCAATAACGTCGAAACCTGGGCAAATGTGCCTGTTATAATGAACGGCGGTGCCGACTGGTATTCACAAATCGGTACTGATGGGAGCAAGGGCACAAAGATATTCTCTCTGGTGGGCAAGATAAACAATACGGGACTCATTGAGGTGCCAATGGGCATCACGCTGAGAGAGATAATCTACGACATCGGTGGTGGAATCCCCAAGGGCAAGAGATTCAAAGCTGTCCAAACAGGAGGGCCGTCAGGAGGTTGTATTCCTGAGAGCCTGATTGACCTGCCTGTTGATTTCGACAGGCTTACTGAGGCAGGATCAATGATGGGCTCGGGTGGAATGATAGTTATGGATGAGGATACCTGTATGGTGGACGTAGCCAGATATTTCGTCGAATTCCTGACGGAAGAATCCTGCGGCAAATGTGTGCCGTGCCGGGAGGGACTGGACAGGATGCTTGATATTCTTACGGGCATAGCAGAAGGAAGAGGCAAAGAAGAAGACATCGATCTTCTGGAGGAACTTGGCGGTGTCATAAAGGAGACCTCTCTTTGCGCTCTGGGTGGTACAGCGCCCAACCCTGTTCTTTCAACTATCAGATACTTTCGGGATGAATATGAGGCTCATATAAGAGAGAAACGCTGCCCGGCAACCGTCTGCAAGGCACTTATTACCTTCACCATCGATGAGGAGAAATGCACCGGCTGTGGAGTGTGCGCCAGAGAATGTCCACAGGGGGCGATATTAGGAGAGAAGAAAAAGCTGCACAAGATCGAGCAGGTGAAGTGTATCAAGTGCGGGCTTTGTAGCGACAGCTGCAAGTTCGACGCCATCGTAGTTTCGTAAAGAGGGGAAAGCATGGTTGAACTAAGTATTGATGGAATCAAGACGAGGGCGCTGGAGGGGACTACAGTTCTTGAAGCAGCAGGAGAAATGGGTATCGTAATTCCAACTCTCTGCTATCATCCTAGTCTCAGCCCTTACGGCGCTTGCCGCGTCTGCATAGTTGAGGTGGTTAAGGGCAATCGCTCATCACTGGAGGCATCTTGTACCCTGCCGGTAGAACCGGGACAGGTAATCCTTACTAACTCGGGGAAGGTGACGAGAGCTCGGAAGCTAATTGTGGAACTGTTGCTTAGTTCGTGCCCAAACTCCAAGACGCTGCAAGACATGGCTGCAAATATGGGCATCAACAGGGTTCGTTTCAAGATAAAAGACAGGGGCTGTATTCTCTGCGGACTTTGCGTGCGCTACTGCAAAGAACAGATGAAATCTGGTGGTATTGGGTTTCTTGGGCGTGGCACATCGCGGCGGGTAGCAACCGCTTTTGATCTCACTCCCGAAGAGTGCCGCAACTGTGGTGGTTGCGAGTGGATATGTCCGGTTTGCGAACGAGCCTGTACAGCAGGGAACCTCATCGATGGTCTCTGCGGAGGATGTCAGAATCTTGCACCTGTGGAGACCTGTCCCGTATGTACAGGATGTTCGGAGAGTGTTGGCCCGCAGGGCCACAAAGTCTACTAGTAACCAAAGTGCAATCAAGAAATAAGGCGATCTGGAAAGAGATAAAAGGAGGTCAGACATGACACTGACTAGGTATAACGCTACAGCTGCCACATTGTCTAAGAACAGGACAGGTGGCGACTGGTGCCCGATAAGTGGAATGTGCGTCACCTGTGTGGAAGGCTGTATCGGTATGTGCGAAATCGGTAAGAGCGCGTACCGCGGTCACGAGGTTATCTACCCACAGCCATTTGGCATTATTACTACTGCATCCCAGAAGGCCTACCCCATTGACCTGTCTCATTTCAACATAATGGGAACAGTGGTTGGTGCTTTCGGTATAGAAGCAGACTCCGATAAGGCCATCTTTCCAAATGTGGATCTCGAGACAAGGCTAGGTCACGATAGGGGAATCAAGTTACGCCTGCCATTTATCATTCCTGGTCTGGGTTCTACCAATGTCGCCAAGCAGAACTGGGAAGGTCTGGCCATTGGTTCCGCACTGACAGGCACAATACTTACCATCGGTGAGAATGTGTGTGGAATGGATGCCGACTCAAAGATAGAGAAGGGGAAAATTGTTCATTCCCCTGACTTTGAGAGGCGTATAAAGCTCTATCAGGAATGGCAGCGTGATGGTTACGGTGCTATCGTTGCGCAGGAAAACGTTGAAGAGGGTCGACTTGGTGTACTAGAGTACGCCATAGAGAGACTCGGGATTAATGCGGTAGAATTGAAATGGGGACAAGGAGCCAAGGATATAGGTGGTGAGGTCAAAATCAAGAGCCTTGAAAAGGCACAACTCCTCAAGAGACGAGGCTACATTGTTCTTCCTGACCCGTTTGATCCGGCCACGATAGACGATTTCAGGAAAGGCGTTTTTACTGAGTTTGAGAGGCACTCACGCGTTGGTATGGTCACCAAAGAGGGCTTCCTTGAGACTGTCACTAAATTGCGGAAGGCTGGCGCGAAATATGTATCGCTGAAGACTGGCGCCTACAGACCTGCAGACCTTGCGCGTGCAGTCAAGTTCTCCTCTATGGCAAACATTGACTATATCACCGTTGATGCTGCAGGTGGTGGTACCGGCATGAGCCCGTGGCGTATGATGAACGAGTGGGGCGTGCCTGGTATAGAACTATGGTCGCTGCTCCACAAATATTGTAGTCGTTTGGCCGCGAAAGGCGAATATGTGCCTGACATTGTAATTGCAGGTGGATTTGTTTTGGAAGACCAGATATTTAAGGGCTTGGCACTATGTGCTCCCTATGTGAAAGCAATAGGCATGGCAAGAGCACCTCTCGCTGCAGTTATGGTTGGTAAGACTATCGGTGAATCGATAAACAGCGGACAACTTCCTGTTTATCTCCAGCGATTTGGCAAAACGAGGGAAGCTATCTTTGTTACTGCTGAGGGGCTGAGGAGAGAATATGGCAAAGATTACGAGAGGATTCCAACTTCGGCTATCGGGCTCTACACTTACTACGAGCGGCTTGCCCAGGGACTACGCCAGCTCATGGCTGGAAGCCGCAAGTTTGCCCTCGGGTTCCTTGACCGTGGCGATATCGTTGCCCTCACTCATGAGGCGGCAGAAGTCTCCGGCATCCCCCATGTGATGGAGGCGGATATGGAAGAGGC
>SOJB01000015.1 GCA_004376695.1 Dehalococcoidia bacterium
AGGCCCTGGTTGGCCAGCTTCAGAGCATAAGGCAGGGTAGCATTGGACAAGGCAATAGCTGAGGTGTGAGGATACATGCCTGGCATATTGGTAACGCAGTAATGGAGCACACCTTCCTCAATGTAGACTGGGTCGGCATTGGTCGTCGGGCGGCTGGTCTCGATGCAGCCTCCCTGGTCGATGGCAATATCAACAATTACTGAACCGGGTTTCATTGTTTTGACCATCTCTTTGGTTACCATGATTGGCGCTCTGGTCCCGGCTACCAGGACAGCGCCGATCAGGATATCAGCTTCTTTAACGACGTCGGCAATGTTATACGGGTTTGAAGCCAGGGTCTCAAACCGGCCGTGCATAGTTTCTTCAAGGTATCTCAGCCGGGCCAGGTTTCTGGTAACCATTATGACACGGGCTCCGAGGCCAACCGCCATCTGAGCTGCGTTGGTGCCAACAACCCCACCACCCAGAATGACGACCGTAGCTGGCGGCACACCAGGTACACCTCCGATCAACCGACCGCTACCCTTATGTTTCCTGCCAAGGTAGTGAGCTCCTGCCAGGGTACCGACCCTGCCTGCAACGGCACTCATTGGGTCAAGCAAGGGAGTGGTGCCATCACGTAGCTGTACCGTCTCAAAGGCAATGGCGGTTACTCCGCCCTTCATCACGGCCAAGGTCAGCTCCCTCTCCGGAGCCAGATGGAGATAGGTAAACAGTATCAGGCCCTTCCTGAAGTATTTAAACTCACTGGGTATGGGTTCCTTGACATGATAAATCATTTCTGCTTGTTTCCATACCTCATCGGCCGTTTTGACAACAGTAGCCCCAACCTTGGCGTAGTCCTGGTCTTCAAAGCCGCTTCCCAGGCCAGCTTTGGTTTCGACCAACACCTGGTGTCCCGCGTGAATAAGTGTGCCTGCAGCCGTTGGCGGGGCACTCACTCTGTACTCTTCGACTTTTATTTCCTTAGGAACACCAATAATCATGCACTTCCTCCTATTTTGATGTACGTACTCCAAACATTGTGGGCTGGCAGAGTCTTATGTAACCTTGCGAAACGCCAGAGCACCAACAGGGCAAACGGTAACACACTCACTGCAGTCCTGACAACCGGCTCTTCCTATGGGCTCATCCCCGAAGGTGGTGACCATCCTGCGGAACCCGCGGTGAGCAAAACCAATCGTCCCTCTGCCCAGTTTCTCCTGGCATACCCAAACGCATTTGCCGCAGAGTACGCATTTGTTGGGATCGTAGATGAACAAAGGACTACTCGAATCGACGGGCAATTCAGGCAGGATCTTACTGTACGTCTTCGTCTTCAGCTTCACGCGGAGATGCTTGGCCGCAACTTGAAGCTCACAAGATCCGTTCCTCAGACAATGGGCACAATCCACAGGATGGCTGGCCAGGAGCAATTCCAGAGCAGTGCGCGCCAGCCTCAATGCCTTTGCCCCTCTCGTATTGACCACCATACCTTCTGCCGCAGGTGTTGTACAGGCTGTCACCGGAGTATCCTTACCTTCGACCTCCACAAAACAGAGACGGCAGGAGGCAAAGGGCTCTCTCTTCTCCCGAATGGCGCAGAGGTTGGGGATGTAGATGCCGTTATCCAGAGCTGCCCACAGGACCTTTTCACCCGGGGCAGCTCCTATCTTCTTGCCGTCAATCGTCAGAGAGACGCTTTTGACTCTTGTCAGTACCTTCACCTCTGCTTTCTCCACTGAGGGAGAGAAAATCCCGGAGCGGTGGCATTTTCCTTAACCTGCCTGTTGCCCTCTAGAAGAGCCCCTGCACTTTGCCCGTCTTGGTATCAACATCTACCCTTCTGAAGGCCGGGTTGGAACTGGTGCCAGGCATCAGGCTGATTGTCCCGGCACACGGGCAAAGGAATCTGGCCCCGGAGTAAAGCAACACATCGCGGATGGGCAGGGTCCATCCCTTGGGAACGCCCTTAAGCTCGGGATTATGGGACAGGCTCAGGTGCGTCTTCACCATCATGGTGGCGTACTCATCATATTTGGAGTCTGCCTCGAACATCTTAGCCTTGGCCTCGGCATCGGCGGTCCATGACACTCCTTCGGCTCCATAGACTACCCTGGCGATCTTATCAACTCGCTCTCGTAGCTTCATTTCAATGGGGTAAAGGAACTTGAAGTCGTTCTTCTCCTCACAGGCTTCCATGACTGCATCGGCAAGCTCCAGTGCACCATCACCGCCCCTGAGCCAGTGCTCACTGAGCGCACAACGTGCCCCAGCCGCCTCCGCCGCCTTGCGTACCATAGCGATCTCCGCCTTAGTGTCGGTGTGGAAGGCGTTGATACACACTACGGGGTTGATGCCTGCGGTCCTGATTGTGTTGATATGGTGCAGCATATTTGGGATGCCCTTCTCCAGGAGGCCCAGGTCCTCCTTAGTATAGGAGTCCGGTAAGGGCCGGCCGGCCACCACTGTCGGCCCGCCGCCGTGCATCTTCAATGCCCTGATGGTAGCGGTCAGCACCGATACATGCGGCTTGAGACCGCTGAGCCGGCATTTCACATTCCAGAACTTCTCGAATCCTATATCAGCGGCAAACCCGCTCTCGGTAACATGATAGTCAAACATCTTCAGCGCCATGCGGTCGGCGATGATAGAAGATTGACCGACAGCGATGTTGGCAAAGGGACCGGCATGTACCAGACAGGGCTGATACTCGGCGGTGCACATGAGGGTGGGATTAATCGTGTTGCGCATCCAGGCGGTCATGGCACCCCCTACCTCCAGATCGCCGGTAGTGACAGGATTACCTTCCCGGTCAAAGGCAACGGTGATTGCATCCATCCTCTTGCGAAGGTCGGCCAGGTCTGTGACAATAGACAGCATAGCCATCAGTTCGGAGCTCACAGCGATCCCGAACCTGGACTGCACGGTGTAGCCATCCGTGCGTCCGCCAAGGCCTATCACTATATTGCGGAGGCTCTGGGCACAGAAGTCCATTATCCAGCCCATCTCTACCCTTGTCGGGTCAACGTTCAGGCGGCGCATCCCTGTGCGCTTGGTCAGTTCCTCATCATTGTAGTTACGCTCGTGCTGCATCCTGGAAGTAAGTGCCACCATGGCTAGATTGTGGGCATTCATTATGTCATTGATGTCGCCGGTAAGCCCCAAAGAGAACTCGGTCATGGGAATAAGCAGCGCATTGCCACCCCCGGCGGCGGTACCCTTGATGTTCATGCTCGGACCACCGGATGGCTGGCGTATACAACCTCCCACACTCTTGCCTCGCTTGCCAAAGCCTTCTAAGAGACCCATACTGGTCGTGGTTTTTCCTTCTCCGAGCGGAGTAGGAGTTATAGCAGTCACTTCAACGAACTTGCCGTCGGGCTTGCCCTTCAGCCGCTCAATAATCTTCATGAAATCGAGTTTGCATAGTCTTCCGTAAGGAATGATCTCATCCTTCTGCAAGTTCAGTTTTTCCCGCCACTCATCGGGCGTCGGCATGTTCTCTTCGGCAGCTTCCGAAATCTGCCAGTCCTTCAGTTTCATCGCATCATAAGCCATGGTAACCTCCTCTCTGATCTCTGCAATTCATTATTCTCGCGTGCGCTCAGCCCTGCGCTCGGCTGCCACTACTGTATTGACCATAAGCATCGTGATAGTCATCGGGCCAACCCCTCCCGGCACCGGTGTAATAGCGCTGGCTTTCTCCTTGACCGTCTCGAACTCTACATCCCCCCTCAGGTCGGGGACCTGCTTATTGGGGTCAGCCTTGCTGGGTTTCCATCCCACGCGGTTCACACCTACGTCGATAACAACTGCTCCTTCCTTTACCATGTCCGCCTTAATAACTTCCGGAGAACCCATCGCCGCCACCAGGATATCTGCCTGCCTGGTGATTTCAGCAATATTCTTCGTCCCGGTGTGGACGACGGTCACAGTTGCGTTGGCACGCTTATTCTTCTGCACCAGCATGGCCATCAGAGGTTTCCCTACTATGTTGCTTCGGCCACATATGACCACGTGCTTGCCATCAGGGGGGTTGCCGCTGCGGATCATCAATTCCACTGCCCCGTGCGGTGTGCAGGGCATGAAATACGGGTCTCCGATGAGCAACTTGCCCACGTTGACAGGATGGAAGCCATCCACGTCCTTAGCCGGGTCGATGAGGTTCAGCACCTTGTTCCCATCGATGTGCTTTGGCAGCGGTAGTTGAACCAGTATGCCATCAACGTGCTCCGCTTTGTTCATTTCCTTCACTTTGGAAATGAGTTCCTTCTCCGAGGCGTTCTCGGGCAGGACGATGGTCTCTGACCACACGCCTATCTCATCCGCTGCCTTTTCCTTGCCCGAAACATAGGATACGGACGCAGGGTCCTCCCCCACGCGGATCATGACCAGGCCCGGCGTTACGCCCGTGCTTTTGAGCTTGGAGACGCGTCCCGTCAACTCAGCCCGGATCTCTTTCGCTACCTCGGTTCCGGAGATTATCTTTGCCGTCATCTAGACCTCCTTTCTTAATTCCTGGGTTATCGGCTCGCCGATAACTCTCTATTCGCCGGCTCTAATACGTGCCGCAATGTCCTTCACCTGGCCGATAACAACGGAGCTCGAATCGCTGACGGGAAAACTGCCAAGGCCAGCCTCTATGACGCTCTGGTCGTAGGGGATGAAGCCTAGAAACTCGAAATCCGGCATGGCCGCCAGCAGAAAATCCCTGTCCCGTTCACTACGAATCTTGTTAGCCACCACCCTGATTCTCTCCAGACCTATGTCTTTCGCCAGCTCTCTTATCCTGTACGCTGTTTCCACACTGCCCTTGCCCGGCTCCACTACCACTATCAGCTCATCCACCGCCTTTGCCGTCGCCCGCCCGAGATGCTCCACCCCGGCCTCCATATCCATTATCACTACTTCATCCCTCTTCAGGAGTAAGTGAGCAACCAGAGCCTCCAGCAAGGCATTTTCAGGACAGTAGCAACCACTACCACCCTTTCTTAACCGTCCCATCACCATCAACCTGATTCCCTTATGCTCGACCCAGTGCTTCTCGGGTATGTCATCAACCCTCGGATTCAGCTTGAAGTAAGGTGCTGTCTGACCGGGACGTGCCCCCGTCCTTTCTTCGATGAGGTCTCCCATCTCAGATATGGGAGTAATCTTCTCCGACCCGGGAAAGCCGAGGGCGATCGCCAGAGTAGGATTGGGGTCGGCATCTATGGCCAGAACAGAGTACCCGGATTCGCTCAATATAGTAGAAAGGAGGGCGACCAGCATCGTTTTGCCTGTGCCTCCTTTGCCACTAACAGCAACTTTCATCCCCGGAAGGCAGATTTTAGCCTGTCTCAACAGCAGAAGTCAATTCGCGTTGGAAAGAACAGAGCATTCGGTACGGCGGCCTATCTCAAGATGAGCATCCCGCCTTCGTACGGAGACGCTAACAGTGGAAACCATCCCACGCCTGACATTTGGTGACGTGGCAGCCTCCTCGGCAAAGAAAGCCAAGAAATGAGTCGACGCTCCCACTGAGAGACTGAATTGCTGAAAAGGTGTATAATGCGGGGCGAGTGAAGAGGGTAGACATCTATCGAGGCTGGTGCAAGAGATGTGGTATTTGCATCGCCTTCTGCCCCAAGCATGTCCTGGAAGCTGACAAAGACGGATTCCCCACCGTAACAGACCTCGAGCAATGCTCGGGTTGCAGGCTGTGCGAAATCAGATGCCCGGATTTCGCCATAGTCGTGTCCAAAGATGAAGAAGGATAAGAATACGGAAAAGGAACAGAAACAGGAAGAGCAGAACCAGGTTCTTCTGCAAGGTAATGAGGCATGCGTAAGGGGCGCCCTCATGGCCGGTTGCCGTTTCTATGCCGGCTATCCCATCACTCCAGCAACGGAAATCACCGAGGTTATGGCGCGGGAGTTGCCCAAGGTCGGAGGAGTCTTCATCCAGATGGAGGACGAAATCGCCAGCCTGGGTGCCGTTATCGGTGCCTCCCTCGCCGGTGCCAAGAGCATGACTGCCACAAGCGGACCCGGGTTTTCCTTGATGCAGGAACATATCGGCTATGCTTGCATGGCTGAAGTCCCCTGTGTTGTCGTCGACGTGATGCGGGCCGGACCGAGCACGGGGCTTCCTACTCAGCCGTCTCAGGGCGACGTCATGCAGGCCCGCTGGGGAACACATGGCGACCACTCTATCGTTGTTCTTTCCCCTTCTTCGGTATACGAGTTCTTTGAGCTCACGATCCAGGCATTCAACCTATCGGAGAGATACCGCACGCCGACACTGCTGCTTGCTGATCAGATAGTGGCCCACATGAGAGAAGGCATAGTGCTACCATCCAAGGAAGACATAGAGATTGAGAACAGACCTCAACCAACTGTTCCGCCCGAATGGCATATCCCCTATGGTGACCCCGGTACGGGCGTTCCGCCGATGCCGGCCTTCGGTGAAGGGTATCGCTACCACGTGACAGGTCTGCATCACGACCTGCGAGGGTATCCCACTACCCGAAAGGAAGAAGTTGAGTCCTTGATGCGGCGGCTTTTCTCCAAGATATCCAATGATCTCGAGCGTTTGCAGTGGTTCGATTCCTTCTACACGGAGGATGCCGTGATAACTGTAATAGCCTATGGCTGCGTAGCCCGCGCCGGGATGCAGGCGGTGAAGGACGCCCGGGCAAAGGGTCTCAAGGTAGGCCTCCTTAAGCTTAAGGTTCTCTGGCCCTTTATGCGTCGCACGGTAACCACTATCCTCGACAACTCCCAGAAGGTACTGATTCCGGAGATGAATGTCGGTCATATTTCTCGTGAAGTGAAAAGGGTCAATCAAAGCAACTGCGAGATTCTGACCCTGAACAAGATAGATGGAACGCCAATAACCCCTGCTGAGATATTGGAGACAGTTGAGGAGGTCTATCCGTGAGGGAAACGAGCCATTTCGTCCACAGATACCTTCGTCCCAGCATGAGATTCCCTCATATCTGGTGTCCCGGCTGCGGCATCGGAATCTTCATGCAAGCCCTGATTAGAATCATTGACCGGATCGGATACAGCAAGGACGATGTAGTTCTGGTCTCAGGCATCGGGTGTTCAGGCCGACTCCCCGTCTACGTTGACTTCAATACAGTTCATACTACTCATGGCAGAGCTCTCACCTTTGCTACCGGGATAAAGCTAGCCAAACCTCGCCTCAAGGTGATCACAATAATGGGGGACGGTGACGCCGTGTCCATCGGGGGGAATCATCTCATCCACGCTGCAAGGCGGAATGTGGAGATTGCCAGCTTCATAATCAACAATCAGGTGTACGGTATGACCGGGGGACAGTGCTCCCCCACCACTCCCTACGGGGCCAAGACTACGTCTTCTCCGTACGGAAACCCTGAGGCTGCCTTCGACGTATCCCGGCTTGTAGAGGTTGCGGGGGCGACCTTTGTCGGCAGAACGACCGTCTATCATACCACCTTGCTGGATCGACTGATAGAAAAGGCTCTCACAAAGAACGGCTTTGCCATGGTTGAGGTTATTGCTCAGTGTGTGACCTATTCCGGGCGCTGGTTGGGACTGGGCTCCCCTGCCGAGATGATGGCATGGCAGCGGGATAACTCCGTAACGGTGGACAAGGCAAAGCAGCTGAACGAAACTGAGCTCGCAGGAAAGATAGTTATCGGCGTTCTAGCGGATCGAGAAAGGCCAACCTACAATGAAGAATGCGCGAAGCTCCGCACGAAAGACCTCAAGGTATGAAATAAGAATCGCCGGTTCCGGGGGACAGGGCATAGTTCTGGCCGGGATAATACTGGCCGAGGCTGCTATTCTGGACGGCAAATATGTCGCCCAGAGTGAGAACTACGGCCCTGAAGCCAGGGGAGGCAACTCAATCTCCGAAGTGATTGTGAGCGATGAGGAGATTGATTATCCTCAGGCTATAGAACTGGATGTCCTTGTTGCCCTGACGCAGGAGGCATGCGTCCGCAACCTGCCCGCCATGAAAGAAGGCGGCCTTGTTATCGCGGACTCAAGCCTGGTGCGCTGGGTTCCCTGGGATAAGGTGGCGCGTCTGCCTTTCCAGCAAATAGCCAGGAACACGGGTGAGCAAAGGGCCGTCAATATGGCTGCTCTCGGCGCTGTAGCATCGCTCTGTCCCATCGTCTCTTCCGCCTCCTTGGTCAGGGTCATGGCCAAGAGACTCCCCGCATCGAAGGTGGAAGCGAACCGCCTGGCCTTCAATGAGGCTCTTCAGGCAACCGACAAACTGAAAGACAGCTTTACGTCTTTGAGACCTAAAGACGAGTTTGAGATTTAGGTTGGACTGACATTTCTCCGCAGCAGCGGTATTCCAGAAAACCGGGTGAACTCCATTTCTAAACGGGATTGCTGCCACTTACTCCGCCAGCGTGGCAACGACGTAGAAATGGGGAAGAAGAGAGTTGCCCCGGGGTTAGGAGGTGGCAATCAACTGGCATAATCTTACCAGCGAAGAGGTCATAAGCAAGCTCAACTCCTCACGTTCAGGGCTTTCTGAAGAAGAAGTAAAGAACCGACTGCACCAGCACGGCCCAAACGAGTTGACGGAAAAGGGCAAGAGACCGGCGATTATGGTCTTCTTGCGCCAGTTCGCCAGTCCTCTCATCTATATATTGCTTGCCGCCGCGCTGATTGAGTTCTTTGTAATACGGAAGCCCATCGACGCCTCCGTCATTCTGGCTGTGGTCTTCATCGATGCCGTAATCGGCTTTGTCCAGGAAAGCCGTGCCGAGCGGGCCATGGAAGCACTGAAGAGGCTGACCGTGCCCCAGGCCAAGGTACTGAGAAGAGGCAGTGTTATTCAGTCTCCCACCAGCCACCTGGTTCCCGGTGATATCGTCGTGTTGGAGGCAGGAGACAAGATTCCTGCCGACGCCAGGCTGGTTGAAGCGGCAAGTCTATCGGTGGACGAAGCCATCCTCACCGGTGAATCTGTGCCCGTGGAGAAATTCACCGGTGCAATGGAAGGGGAGGCAGCAGTAGCCGACATGGGTAATATGGCGCACATGGGTTGTGCCGTGGTCAAAGGGCGTGGGGTAGCTGTGGTCACGGCCACCGGTATGAATACAGAGATCGGCAAGATCAGTGCCCTGATGCAGGAAGTCAAGCCCCCACCTACTCCACTGCAGCGTAACATCGCTAAGTTGGGACGCTACATCGGCATCGTGGTGCTCGCTATCATCGTGGTGCTGATAGTCATCGGGGTGGCGAAAGAATACACCTTTGAGGAGATGTTTACATTCGCGGTTGCCGCTGCAGTTTCCGCAATTCCAGAAGGTCTCCCAGTGATGGTGACAGTAGCTCTCGCTCTAGGAATGAGGCGCATGGCGAGGAGGCATGCGCTTATCAGGAAATTGCCAGCCGTGGAGACCATGGGCGCCGTCACTGTCATCTGCTCGGACAAGACGGGGACGCTGACGGAAAGTGAGATGACCTCACGGCAGATATACCTGCCTGGCAGAACAATAGAAATCACGGGAGCTGGCTATCGCCCCGAGGGCGAGTTCCTGGAAAACGGGCAGAGCCTTGACCCAACAAAGGATAAGAACCTGCTTTTAGCCCTGAGAATCAGCGCCCTGTGCAACGACTCTACCCTGAAAGCAGATGGTGATAAGTATCAACTACTTGGGGACCCCACAGAGGGGGCTTTGCTGGTGGCTGCCGTTAAGGCAGGGCTGGACCAGAAAACACTACAGAAGGAGCAGCCACGACTGGCTGAACTACCGTTCCTCAGCGAGAAGCGCTACATGGCTACGCTTCATCCCGATTACCATCAGGACGCGAAGGATGGCAAGGCAGTGGTCCACGTGAAGGGGGCTGTCGATAGGGTGCTGGCGATGTGCAGCAAAGTGCTTGAAAACGGAATCCCTCGGGAAATGACTCCTGAGAGAATGGCGGACATCGAGAATAAGAACCTGGAGATGGCATCAAGGGCACTTCGAGTGATGGCTCTCGCCTATAGCGAATCCTCTCCTGCCCCTGAACAGCTTTCCCATGAGCACCTTGACGGCAGTTTGACTCTGGTCGGTCTGGTCGGGATGATTGACCCTCCCCGGCAGGAAGCTAAGCGGGCGGTTGCCGACTGCAAGCGTGCCGGCATAAGAGTGGTGATGATAACCGGGGACCAGAAGGCCACGGCGGTGGCCATTGCCCAGGAATTGGGGCTATCCGCCGGCAAAGCACTGACCGGCCTGGAACTGGACAAGATAAGCGATGAAACGCTCAGCGTCGAAATAGAGACAATCTCAGTCTTCGCCCGCGTTGAGCCGCTCCACAAGCTCAGGATAGTCAATACCCTGAAGTCAAAGGGCTACACCGTCGCCATGACCGGAGACGGGGTTAACGATGGCCCTGCCCTGAGAAGCGCCGACATCGGCATAGCCATGGGTATCAAGGGTACGGATGTCGCCCGCGAAGCTTCCGATATTATACTCACCGACGACAACTTCGCCTCCATCGTCTCTGCTGTAGAAGAGGGAAGAGTCATCTTCGGCAATATCCGCCGTTCTGTTTTCTATCTCCTGAGCACCAATGTGGGTGAGTTGCTCACATGGACGCTGGCAATTCTGGCCGGTATTCCCCTGCCCATTGTCGCTGTTCAGATTCTGTGGATAAACCTGGTTACTGATGGTATCTGCGCCATACCGTTAGGCCTGGAACCAAAGCACAGCAACGTACTGGAGGAACCCCCGCGTCGAGCAAAGGCAGGAATTGTTTACAGGGGCATGTTGGCAAGGATCGCTTTTGTTGCCCTGTTCATGGCCATCGGTACATTCATAATCTTTAGATTAAGATGGGAACTGCCCGTGTTTGGGGAGGATGCAGCCAGGACAATGGCTTTCTCGGTGCTGGTTGCCTTCCAGTGGTTTAATGCCCTCAACGCCCGCTCCGATCAGCAGTCGATTTTAAAGCTGGGTTTCTTCGGCAATCGTCTGCTGCTCGGGGGAATAGGACTGGCCATTCTGCTCCAGGTGATGGTAATCTACGCGCCGCCGTTCCAGAGGTTGTTCGGCACTGTGCCCTTGAACGTCAATGACTGGATAGTCATCGTTCTTGTGGCCGGGAGTGTTCTTGTCGCGGAAGAGGTGCGCAAACTGGTGGCGCCGCGCCTCTTTGATCGGGGCAAATAGACAGGGCGTTGGCCGCATCATGACAAATAGCTACCGCAAGAACTCCCGCGGGCC
>SOJB01000033.1 GCA_004376695.1 Dehalococcoidia bacterium
CTTCCTCGGGGAGATAGCCAAATTCTGCCTGGACTTTCTGTAAAATGGGAATCAGCTCACCCTTGGATCCTTTATAAGAGGACAAGATTTCCGATAACGAATACTCCATACTGCTTTCCCCTTGCTTTTTGTGGTTTTGTGCCACGCCTTTTTTATGTAGTGCTGCCTTCTTCAGCCATGGCCTATCCCTTTCTCAACGAACGCCGGTGTCACTACGTCGTATTGATTCTGAATAAAGTGAACGGGAAGATGCCAGGTTTCGAAATAGTTGCCCTCAGAAGCATCCGACCAACCGATCTCCCGGAAGTAGCTCAAAAGATGGACTATATCATGAATGGACACTCCTACGCAAACACCGTCTGTCAAAGTCGTCCGACACTCCTTCTGGCGTCGATCAACTGCTCCGCCATCAGACTCCTCAGGCCAGCATCATCGGGCACTCCGTTCATGAGCGGTTGCTTATGTTTGAGAACAGGACTATAATGTGAGGCCATGCAAATCAGAAACACTGCCCTGATATCTCATCAAGGAGCGGGAAAGACGTCACTTGCTGAGTATATGCTCTTCGCCTCGGGCGTCATTCAGCGTTTGGGGAGCGTTGAAGACGGCACTACTACCTCAGATTATGACCCGCTTGAGGTAGAACGTCATATGGGCATCAACCTGTCCCTGCTCTCATTTGAGTGGAAGGAGACAAAGCTGAATCTCATCGATACCCCAGGCTACGCTGATTTTGTGGGCGAGGTAAGGTCGGGTCTGAGGGTGACCGAGGGGGCAATCGTCGTAATATGTGCTGCTTCGGGTGTGGAGGTGGGCACAGAACAGATGTGGGGTGACGCTGAAAGGGTAGATTTGCCCCGGTTAGTATTTGTCAATAAGATGGATCGCGATAATGCTGATTTCTTCTCTACCGTGGAGGGAATGAAGGCCAAGCTATCACCAAGATGTTTGCCCCTTCAATTACCAATAGGTTCACAAAGCGACTTTCAAGGCATCGTAGACCTGGTAACTATGAAAGCTTACATCGGCAGCACTTCGGAAGAAGCCGAAATACCTTCGGCACTTCAGGAGCAGGCAGAGGCCAGCCGTGACAGACTGGTAGAGGCTGCGGTGGAAATTGATGACGAGCTTATCAGCAAGTATCTGGAGGGCGAAGCCATAAGCAATGAGGAGATTTTTGCTGCGATAAGAAAGTCTACTGCTGCCGGTAAGCTGGTGCCTGTTTTTGTTGGCTCTGCTCTGCAAGGCATCGGCATCCAGCAACTCCTCAATGGCATTTGTTACTGCCTGCCTTCGCCGGAAGAAAGGGATGCCTTTGTAGCTAAGAGTATGGCCACTGGTAATCAAGAGGAAATCAAACTTGGTCAGGAGTCGCCTTTTTCCAGCCTTGTCTTCAAAACCAGCGCAGACCCCTACGTTGGTAAGCTCAGCTATTTTCGGGTTTATTCAGGCGTTATCTCCAGTAATTCCCAGGTTTGGAATGCCAACAAGAACAGCATGGAACGGGTCGGCCAACTCTTTACCGTGCTGGGCAAGAACCAGCAACTGCTGCCACAGGTTGCTGCCGGAGATATCGGGGTAGTGGCGAGGTTGAGTGTGACCACCACAGGGGATACCCTATGCGCCCGTGAGCATTCCATGATTCTCGAAGGCATTGGCTTTCCCCACGTGAATTTCAGCATGGCAATCCGGCCTGAAACGAAAACCGATTTGGATAAGATGAGCACTGCTCTGCCCAGGATCTGTGAGGAGGATCCTTCTCTTCAAACGCGCCGCGAACCTGACACCAGTGAGTTCATCATTTCCGGAGTCGGTGATAGCCACCTGGAGATAGTTAAAGAGAAAATGCGCCGAAAATTCGGAGTAGCGGTGAGATTGGACCTGCCTAAGATTCCCTACAAAGAAACAATCACTGTGTCGACCAGGGCGGAGCATAAACATAGAAAACAGTCCGGGGGACATGGTCAATACGGACATGTCCTCCTGGAGTTGGAGCCTTTGCCCCGGACCGGTGGATTTGAATTTGCTGAGAAGATCTTTGGAGGGGCAATACCCCAGAACTATATTCCCTCCGTGGAGAAAGGGGTCAATGAGGCAAGACAGGAGGGTGTTTTGGCTGGTTATCCCGTAGTAGACGTGAAGGTGAAGCTTTATGATGGGAGCTTCCATTCAGTAGATTCGTCTGACATTGCTTTTAAGATTGCGGGGGCGCAGGCCTTAAAGAAGGGACTATCGCAGGGAGAGCCGGTGCTACTTGAGCCAATAATGAAGCTCAAAATAACTGCGCCTCAAGCATACACCGGGGATATAATGAGCGACCTCAATACTAAGAGGGGACGGGTGCTCGGTATGAATCCAAGCGGCGGTATCAATATCATTGACGCCCAAGCGCCATATTCCGAGTTGGTTCGTTATGCCATAGACTTAAGGTCAATGACGCAAGGGCGTGGCGACTTTGTCATGGAGTTTGACCATTATGAAGAGGTGCCAGCTCACGTCAGTCAGAGAGTCATCGACGGTGTGAAGAAGACGGGCAAGGGTGACTGAAAGCCCCTGGAAACTGTGCCACTGAGGTTACACGCTTCGACTTAAATCCCTGTCATAAGCGTATGTCCCGGTCACGGAAGTACAAGAATGGGTCATACTATGAATCCCGAAGTTAGTTTTCGAGCCTATCAAGAAGCGGATCTCTCAGTTTGTGCTGGTATTGGTGTGGAGGTTTTTCCGCTTGTAACCAGTAGGTTCAGTGGAAAGGAAGTCAGCAAGGTGATGAAGGGCCAGGTAGATGGTTGTCATGTCGTCTCTAACTACCGCGAGCTTGCCATTGCGGATGGAGAAGTAGCTGGACTCATCTTTGGGCGAGTCAAGCGGAGGTCCGTCCTTATTGATATCTGCCGGACACTGAAGCGGTTGCCGCTGATTTCGGTGCGCTTTCTACTTGGTATGTACGGAAGCCGGAGGAAACTAATCAGATTTCTCAATCCATGTCTAGAACAGCTAAGAGTGCTCAGAAAAAACAGGCCTGCAGGTGAGGCAGAGGTTGTACTTTTCGCCGTTGCCCCAAAGTATCAGGGCATCGGAATCGGACGCGCTCTTATGGACCGTTTTGTCCATCACGCTCTGACATACAAGGTCAAGTCCATTTCTGTACCCACGGACGAGACCGCAAGCTTCTGGTTTTACGAGAGATACGGATTTAGAAGATGGGCTGAGTTCAAAGACCCGCTGGAATCCTACTGCGCAGATAGGCCGATCAAAGGCTTCACATATCAACTTGTTCTGCCTGAAGCGAACAGATAAGGGTCAGAGCCGTCCTTGTCCTCACCGGCGCACGGGCGCTGTCATTAGCGTCGGGCCTCTCAGCCGGAGATATATCAGCGGGTACAATCGCGCTATCAAGCCGAGTATACCTCGTGGTTCCGATCAACTCCCGTGTCGTCTCGCCTCCAATTCCTGCTGCATTTCTTTACACCTGTTGAGCCACAGC
>SOJB01000011.1 GCA_004376695.1 Dehalococcoidia bacterium
TATCGGAGCGTGGGTTCGAATCCCACCCCCTCCGCCAGGTGGGTGATGAAGCAACTCGCTCGCCCGCAATGCGACAGATTGTTGAAGAATACAATCGCCTGAATCATTGGGCGGTTGCACTTGATGAAGCAAACAACTACAGTAACCTGGAGTTGAAAGGCTTCCTCAATGCCCGGAATGGAACGGGGACTTGAAGAAGCTGAAAGCAAACACCTTCAGAGAAGAAAGGACGCGATTTGAAGATTCACGAGTATCAGGCGAAAGCGCTTCTGTCTCAATATGGTATTCCCATCCCTCGGGGAAGGGTAGCTTTTGACCCAGTTGAAGCCAGAGAGATAGCTGCTGAGATTGGTCGCAAGGCTGTAGTCAAAGCTCAGGTCTATGCTGGGGGCAGGGGCAAGGCGGGTGGCATAAAGATAGTGAATAGCTCCGAAGAGGCAGAGAAGGCGGCAAGTCAGTTGATTGGAACCAGGCTGGTCACGCATCAGACGGGAGCCGAAGGCGTGCCGGTAAGCAAGGTTCTGGTCGAAGAAGCAAGCGAAGTGGCACGGGAGCTCTACCTTAGCATCCTCATTGACGGGACCAGCCACCTGCCGCTCATGATGGCCAGTGAAGCCGGCGGCGTGGAAATCGAACAGGTGGCCCGGTCGACTCCAGAGAGAATACTCCGATGTGAAATCGACCCTGCTATTGGCTTCCAGCCGTTTCAGGGTCGCAAACTGGCCTACGGAATGAATCTGGACGGAGGACAGGTAGCTGAGGTCACGCGATTGATGACGAATCTCTACAAGCTGTTTGTCGAGAAGGATTGCTCCCTGGCTGAGATCAACCCTCTGGGGATTACCGCCGAGGGGAAATTGCTGGCTCTGGATGCCAAACTCAACTTCGATGACAACGCCCTATACCGACACAAAGATCTTCAAGAACTCCAGGACAAGGAGCAGGAAGAGCCCTTAGAAGTCCAGGCCCGTGACTGGGGGATCAACAACTACGTGAAAATGGACGGCGATATCGGCTGCATGGTTAACGGCGCCGGATTAGCCATGGCGGTCAATGACCTCATCCAGCATTGTGGCGGGAGAGCAGCCAATTTCCTGGACATCGGTACACTTAACAATCCCGAGAGAGTGATAAACTCGTTCAAGATGTTTGTTGCCGACCCGGCGATCAAGGCCGTCCTGGTGAATATATTCGGAGGAATGGCCAGGGTAGACGTCATCGCCAGGGGGATAGTTGAAGCATATCAACAACTGGACATTCGCTTCCCCGTAGTGGTTAGACTGGCAGGGACAAACCTGGAAGAAGGTCAACGCATCCTGGCTGAGTCAGGGATAAGTTTCATCCAGGCGAGAGATTTCTACGACGGCGCTCACAAGGCAGTCCAGGCAGCAAGAGGAGTAACGCAGTGAGCATTCTCGTTGATGAGAATACCAGGCTTCTGGTTCAGGGAATCACGGGTAGCGAGGGCAGCTTCCACACCCAACGCTGTATGGAATATGGCACCAGGGTGGTGGCTGGTGTGACACCCGGTAAGGGGGGTAGCCAGCATCTGGCAGTTCCCGTATTCAACTCGGTCGAGAAGGCAGTAAGTGAGACGGGAGCCAATGCCAGCCTCATGTTTGTTCCGCCTGCCTTTGCCGCCGACGGCATCCTGGAGGCGGCTGAAGCCGGCATGCCTCTGCTTGTATGCATAACTGAGGGCATACCGGTATTAGATATGGTGAAGGTGCATCGTTACCTGAGAGACAAATCAACCCGGCTTATCGGGCCGAACTGCCCGGGAGTAGTCTCCCCGGGCAAGTGTAAGGCGGGGATCATGGTCGGGGAAATTCATCTTCCCGGCAATGTGGGGGTAGTCTCTCGTAGCGGCACTCTCACTTATGACGTCGTATCTCAGCTCACGGGTCTGGGCATCGGGCAATCCACCTGCGTTGGCATCGGCGGCGATGCCCTGCCCGGCAGCACCTTTGTCGATATCTTAGAACTGTTTGAGGCAGACCCTAATACCGAAGCTGTAATTCTTATCGGTGAGATCGGTGGCACCATGGAGCAAGAGGCTGCTGACTTCATAGGCCGCCGGATGACTAAACCCGTGATTGCCTTTGTTGCTGGCACCACTGCTCCTCATGGTAAGAGAATGGGACATGCCGGCGCCATCATCACCGGAACTGCCAGCAAGGCTTCGGAGAAGGTGAAGGCGCTGGCAGAAGCTGGAGCTACCGTAGCCCGCAACCCGGCCGAAATTGGGCTAACCACCAGGAAAGTGCTGGAAAGCCTGTAGGTTTGCTCATACCATCACTGCAGATAGGTTGAGCTCTGAGCAAGGCGATGCGATTTTCAGACTGGCAGCTTGTCCCCTGGCACAAGACTAAGCGACATATGAAACGCCGCCAACAGAAGACTCAGAAGGAACTTGACCTTGGCCGTGAGCTGAGAGTAGTCTATCAGCAACGCCGCGATGAAATCGTAGTGACCATGTTATCACGCGTGCGATGCCTCGTTTGTGAAAGCAAGTTGGCTGATGAAACGTTATCCGTTGGTCGAACAGGTCTTCACTGCCTTAACTGCTCCTGAGCTTTTCGAGCTAATCAAGGACAGGCCCTATAGCTTTCTTCTAGACAGCGGCATGGACCCCAAAAAGCTGGGTAGGTATTCCTTTTTGGGCAGCGAACCCTTTCTCGTAATGAGCAGCCGCGGCTCTGAAATCACGCTGGTTCGCGGGCAAGAGCGCCAAGTGCAACATGGCAACCCTTTTGATGCCATGGGTAAGCTATCGGAGACATACAGACTTGATCACTGCCCGCTGCCCGTGCCGTTCGCAAGCGGGGCAGTTGGCTATTTTGGCTATGATCTGTGTCACTTCGTCGAACGCCTGCCGTCTGCAGCAATGGACGACCTCAGACTCCCCGAGTGTTGTTTCGCCTTCTATGATTCCATTGTCGCCTTTGACCACCTGGAACGGAGAGCCTACCTCGTTGCCACGGGCTTTCCCGAGTTGGAGGAAGAGCAAAGGCTGATGAGAGCTAAGCTGAGACTCGAGGAGCTGAAGGACTGGCTTTGCTCTGGCTGTTCGGCCATTGTGGTGAGCGGAAGCCATGACCAACGCAAGGTGGAAGCGAAGCAGTCCATGGATGGAAACCACTTCGTAGTTACCGCCCCTCACAAAAACCGAGAGAACAAAGAAATCACGCTCAGGTCCAACTTCACTCGTGAGGAGTACATCACAGCTGTAAACCGAGTGCGTGAGTATATCGCCGCCGGGGATGTTTTCCAGGTAAATCTCTCTCAGAGGTTCGAGGCTGATTTGCGGATTCCACCCTACGAACTGTATAAGCGGCTCAGGGCACTTAATCCCGCCCCGTTTGCCAGCTATCTCAATTTCCCTGGAGTGACCATCGTCAGTGCCTCTCCGGAAAGGTTCCTCAAAGTCCAAGGTGATCTGGTAGAGAC
>SOJB01000111.1 GCA_004376695.1 Dehalococcoidia bacterium
GTGGACCGTCAAAGCGGGAAGGATTGCTTTCCCGAACAGCTACCGGCATCAGGGGACCATGGTGGGAGCCTCTCATCCAGCCCTCTACTATGTGGGGAGACGCGAAGGGTTCCAGTATTTCGCCTACAGCGGGAAATTTCCCCTGGGAGCGAATGATGCAAACAGGGTCGTCCTTGCCTATATATCTGCCTGCCATGAGAGACAATCTCTCAGTAGAGGAGACAGCGGCGATTTCACCACTCTCCTTATGGTAAACCGCTTTAACGGCATAGCGGCCGGGTGCGCCAAGAAAAACGAGCATGTCGTAGATTTCCTCAGGAGCGTTAAACGTGATTTTCTTGCTCTCTTTGACGTCGTGAACCTCAAATGTGAAGCCAGAGTGCATATTAGAGGCGATAACCAGCCCGATGGTGTTGAAAGGGTCAGCAAACATCTTATATAGCGGCAGATTCCATGCGCCAGATGCTGTCTTGTCTGCCATAAATATGATTATGGTTTCAGCTTCGCGCTCGGAGATTTGCATCTCGGCTATCCCGGGCCCCATCCCCCTGACATTACCGGAGAAAGCATCGGCCAGAAGGTCCTGTCCTGCACCATGTAGCTTCAAGCTCTTGGCTACATTGGTGCATTCGACAAATGTGTCCCATGCTAACTTGTGGATTTGTTCACTATCTTCACCCCGTTGGTGAGTCATTATCAACTGGAGGTCATCGCCGCAAACTGTAACATGATGGTCTGTGAGCAGCCCCTGGCCTTGGGCATGTACCAGCTTTTCCTTAGCCTTTTGTACGACATCTGGGTGGCTGGAGGAATGTCCAACATAGCCACCGATATCTGCTTTGATAACGCTTAGAGTTAGTTCCATAGCACCTCCCACCGTAGTCTAGCAAGCGAGAAGGGAAAGGTCAAGCTATCGGAGAAGGCTTGCTGCCTAAGCGTTTTAGTATCTCCCTAGCTGCCACTGTACCTGAGGCTGAGGCCTGGACTAAGCCCCTGCTTACGCCGGCGCCATCGCCAGTAGCAAAGATACCGCCGACCTCGGTCTCCAAACAAGGGGTCAACTTCAGCTGACTGGAGTAGAACTTAACCTCTATCCCATAAAGCAGAGTATGCGGGGAAGCGACGCCGGGAACTAGTCTGTCCATAGCTTGGAGCATTTCCACTATGCTTTTGAGATAGCGATAGGGTAGTGCAAAGCTCAGATCTCCGGGGACTGCTGCCCTTAAGCTTGGTTCGATGGGACTGTTCTGAAGGCGAGCTTGTGTAGAGCGGCGACCATCCATTAGGTCTCCCAATCTCTGCAGCAGTACGCCGCCGCTGAGGATGTTAGCTAGCCTTGCCACATACTTACCATAGGCAATAGGTTCATGGAAAGGCTCGGTGAAAGTGGTACTCACCAGAAGGGCGAAGTTAGTATTTTTTGTCTTCGGCTGGGTGTAACCGATGCCATTGACGGTAATCACAGGGTCGGAGCCACCTGTGGACTCCATGATTACCTCGCCTCCAGGGCACATGCAGAATGTTCTAACCCGGTCATTGAAGCTCTCCGAATAGAACTCGAGTTTCGACTCATACAGTACCGAAGTTAGCTTCTCCATGGTTGTCATCGGTACTTCGATCCGGCAACCCACATCTACAGGGTTGGAACGAAGGGTCAGTTTGAGCCTGCGGGCTTCATTGCACAGCCATTCTGATCCCTCCCTCCCCGGGGCTAAGATCAAGTAGCGGCAGCTTAACCTCTCACCATCGCCAGTTTCAACAATCTTGTCCCCAGTATCGTCAACTGTGATACTCTCGATCGTTGTCCTCAGCCTTATCTCCAATCTAGGTGACAGATAGCTCTGCATGGCCCCCAGTGCTTCATGACAAAACTCCGTTCCCAGGTGACGGAGTTTGACAGGGGTCAATCTGAGTCCACTTAGGGCAGCCTCCTGCTCCAGCGCGCCTATGTTCTGTCCCGTTCCATAGACCTTCAGCGGGGCGCCATATCTCAGGTAAATGGAATCAACATAGTCTATGAGTTCTCTGGCCCGGTCAAGGCCGATCAACTCTGCGAGCCTGCCACCGACCTGAGTGGACAGAGTCAGCTTGCCATCACTGAAGGCTCCGGCACCTCCAAAACCGCTTACCAGATGGCACGGGGAACAGAGTACACAGCAGTCGCCTCCGTGCTGAAGGGGACAAAGACGAGCAGCGATTTCTCTTCCCTTGTCCAGAAGCACGACGTTGAGGCCTGCGTTACACAGTTCCAGACTAGCGAATATGCCTGCCGGGCCAGCACCGACTATGACGACATCATAGCTTCTGGCCATCGAGAATCATCCTGGGGGCCGCTGACACAACCAATCGGTCAGGAGGTTTCCCGATTTGAGGAGTTCATCGGCTGCGGAGTACGGGTCGAGTTCTCCCATTTCCACCATCTCAATATACCTGCCCAGTTGCCCATCCTGTTCGATTGACTTGAGCAATTTATGAGTTAGCTTATGTTCTACAGTCTTTATGAAATCGAATCTGCGCTGCAATTGGCGGCGCTGCGAAAGCTGACCGGTCTCACAGAGGACCCGGTGATGTAGTTGAACCTGCTCATAAAGCTCATTGATGCCGACGTCGTTGACCGCTTCCGTTGCTACAACAGGTATATCCCACCAACTTGGCTCACGAAGACGCAGCATGGCTTGTATGTCACGGAGGAGTCTGTCTGCATCAGGATGGTCAGCCTTGTTGACGACAAATATGTCAGCGATCTCGAATAGCCCTGCTTTCATCGTCTGTATGGCATCCCCGGATTCGGGACATTGTATGACCAGCACGGTATCGGTCTTCTCCATGATATCTACTTCGCTTTGTCCCACTCCTACCGTCTCTACCAGGATGATATCTTTACCCGCGGCGTCCAGCAACTTGATAGCGGACCCGGCAGTTTGTGGTAGGCCGCCCACACTGCCGCGAGTTGCCATGCTGCGGATGAAAACCCCGGCATCAAGATAGTGCTGCTGCATTCTTATTCGGTCACCCAGGACTGCCCCTCCGGTGAATGGGCTTGAAGGGTCTACAGCGATTATCCCGACTTTCAAGTCCTGCTTCCTCATCAACGATGCCAGCTTGTCCACCAGTGTGCTCTTTCCTGTTCCCGGGGGTCCTGTTATTCCAATGCGATGTGCCTTTCCCAGGTGTGGGCTGATGAGCTTCATGATTTCCGGGACTTCGCTGCTTTCGTTTTCTACGAGACTGATGAGGCGCGCTAGGGCAAGGTTTTCGCCCCTGAGCATCTGTTCCACGAGCTTCATGATCCTGTGATTTCTCAACTATGTGGTGAGGGCATTCTATAGCTTTCTTCGTTAGCAGTCAAATGAGTTTGCTGGTCGGGCAAGGAGGGCTGAAGATCAACACAACGGCGAGGCAGAGAGTTGTATCGACGGACACCGGTAATAGCGCTTGGCGCGTTTCTGCATTTCTTCACAGGGCTTTGCCAAGAGGCATTATATAGAGGGGCTCAGTTTGCTCCTCTACTCCAAGAATCCCTCTTACCGCCTCGTCACTGAAGGCGCCAATCTCTACTGTGGTCAAGCCCAGAGCTACGGCCTGAAGGTGGACATTCTCTCCCACGTGTCCCACCTCCATATGAACGTATCTTGCTCCGCGCTCGCCATATCTAGAGGAGGTCCTGCGATAAATGGCGCAGATGGCAATTGCCACCGGCGCCTCGGTAATGAACCCCTGGTCCAGAGCTGCCCGCGCCAAATCAGGTCTCAAATCCCCCGGTTTGTGCATGCTCAACGAATGGGAAGCCACTTCATAGTGATAAATGCCAGCCTTCAACGCGTCCGGACTTCGCCCTGCCCCGTCAACAATGACTCCCTGTTCGGCAACGAACACGAAGATTTCCAGGGGATAGGTAGCCCCGGCACTGGGCGCTGCCCTGAATGCTCTCCCTCCGGTTATGCCTTGGGCTGACCAGAGTATCTGGCCTAACTGAGACAGGCCCAACGCATCTGCCCGGTATCTACGGACTGACCGGCGCCTCAGTATCGTTTCCTCTACGGAAACGCTACTGCTCAGCTGAGGAGGGGGAAGCTTGACCACGATTCGCCTCACGTCAGATTCCTGGCTACGCTGTGAACGAAAGACTGTTATCTAGCCCTTGATAATGCCCATAGGAACAGCCAGAGCCACCTTTCTGGAAATACCGGCTTTGTGAACCACGTCTATGATCTCTGTGACATCTTTGTAGGCTTGGGATGCCTCCTCAGCTAGCGAAGGAATGTTCTCCGCCTTGACGGTAATACCTCTGCGCCCTAATTCCAGAACTACATCTGCACCCCTCATGCTCCGCCTGGCGGCGCCCCGACTCATCATTCTTCCAGCACCATGACAGGTGGAGCCAAAGGTCTCATCCATGGCCTTGTGAGTGCCCACAGCAATGAAAGAGCAACGTCCCATATCTCCGGGGACAAGCACAGGCTGCCCTATCTTTTTGTAGCAATCGGGAGTGTCCTTATGGCCTGCCGGAAAGGCCCTGGTGGCTCCTTTGCGATGAACACAGACCTTAAGCTTACGACCATCTATCACATGCTCCTCTATTTTGGCTATGTTGTGGGCGACATCATAAACCTGCTTCATGCCGAGTTTCTCGGGGCCTTTGCCGAGAACTCTGGAAAAGACTTCTCTAATCCAGTGGGCAATGCACTGCCGGTTAGCCCAAGCATAGTTGGCGGCACATGCCATGGCAGCCAGATAATCCTGACCTTCCGACGATTCTATGGGAGCGCAGGCGAGCTGCCGGTCGGGGAGCTTTATCCCGTACTTAGACACCGCCTGCTCCATTACACGCAGATGGTCAGTACATACTTGGTGACCAAAGCCACGAGAACCCGTGTGAATCAACACCAATATCTGGCCTATCTCGGTGATGCCCATAACGCTAGCTGTGTCGGAGTCAAATATCTCCTTCACTATTTGAATCTCCAGAAAATGATTCCCTGAGCCCAGTGTGCCTGCCTGAGGCATACCTCTCTTTGCCGCTTTATCGCTTATCTTACCAGGATCGGCACCGCCGATACATCCATTCTCCTCAGTAACATCCAGATCTTCGTGAGAACCCAGGCCGCGCCTCACTGCCCAACGAGCTCCTTCGACCATCAGTTCGTTCATCTCTTTCTGCCCTACTCTTATCTTTCCCTCAGAGCCAAGGCCTGATGGTATATCAAGGAACAGTCCATTGATGAGTTGGTTAATCTTGGGCCGCACTTCAGCTTCGCTGAGATTGCTACGCAGTAATCTTACGCCGCAGTTGATATCATAACCGACTCCGCCAGGGGAAATCACACCGCTCCTAACATCCATTGCTGCTACTCCCCCTATAGGAAAGCCATAACCCCAGTGGATATCCGGCATGGCGAGGGAGTAACCCACTATGCCCGGCAGAAAGGCAACATTGGCGACTTGTTCAAGCGTTTGCTCCTCACACATGGATTCCAGCATTTCCTTGCTGGCATAGATTAGACCGGGGACTCTCATGCCCGTCTTGTAGTTCTCAGGAATCTTCCAGCGATAATCATCCACCTTGATAAGTTGCCCTTGCCATGGTGTCATGTTCTTAACTCCTAAACGTCAAAGATTACTTGCGCCCGGTAACCGTTACCGTTTCTATCTAGCTTCAACATATGATATGTGGCTGCTTTTACTCCTACATTTATCTTGTGTTTCAGTGGGCTGAACGCCTCCCCGTAGCAGTCAGCCTTAAGCCGATTGGGGGTCAAGCTGTTAATATCGAAGCGGCTGAACAAAATGTGTTTGACATCAAAGACGTAAATGAGCTCGTTGAGCCATTCAACGAGCAGATTGTCTCTGCCCTTGCTCCTTACTTCCAGACCAAGGCGCAGTTTCTCGTCAATGCTCTCAGGCTCGGTAATCAGACTAAAGAGAGCCAGAGCGGCATTGGAGAAGAGTTCCTCGACATCTGCTCCATAGGCAATGATGCCGACATCAGCAGTATGGTCGATTATCTCAAAAGCTCTTTTCATTCCCGGGACGCACAATTATACAAGATAGGAGACAACATCGCCATTTACGCTTCCTTGTTTTGCACTTGACCAAAGCTGTTGTTACAATAGGGGCCGAATCCTTCGGCTTGACTTCTCGATGTAGAAAGGTTATATGTTTCAACAGGCTGAGAAATCGCTACTAAAGGCAACGTGAATCTGCAGCTGCCAGATTCGCAGGGGGTTTAGCCAGAAGAGGTGGATACTGATGCCCGCTGAGCATTATATGGAATGTGCTCTATCTTTGGCTAGATTGGCTATGGGATATACCAGTCCTAACCCAGCAGTGGGAGCCACGGTTGTCAAAGATGGAGTTGCTGTGGGCATGGGATATACTCAGCCTGCTGGCTCGGAGCATGCTGAGGTTATGGCACTTCGTCAGGCCGGTGATAAGGCACGCGGTGCTGTCATGTATGTTACCCTTGAGCCTTGTTGTCACTATGGGCGTACGCCGCCTTGCACTGAAGTTATAATCGGTGCCGGCATTTCTGAAGTCTACATAGCCTTGCTCGACCCCAACCCAGCAGTTTCAGGGGATGGAATAGGCAAGCTGAACAACGCGGGTATCAAGACCTACATAGGTATGGGTAAGCAGGAAGCTTGCGAGATAAACGAGGCTTATATCAAACACATTACCACGGGTCTGCCTTTTGTCGTAGCCAAATTCGCCATGAGCCTTGACGGTAAGATTGCCACCAAAACCGGCGACTCTAAATGGATAACGAGGGAAGAGGCAAGGAAGTATGCGCATGCTCTACGCCATACTGCCGACGCCATAATGGTAGGGGCAAACACCATTATCGCTGATAATCCTCACCTTACTGCCAGAGGTTGCGGCGGCAGAGGCGGCACAGGGAAAATGCAGCCTCTGCGCTTGGTTGTTGATGGTAGAGGAAGAGTACCTTCCGATGCTCACGTTTTTGAGCCACCGGGCGGAGTTCTGCTTGCTGTGGTAGCTCCCTTTGATTCTGCAAGAAAGGAGAAATTCATACAGACGGGTGCCGAAGTGCTGGAACTGCCGGGAAGAGATGGGGCAGTGGATATTGTGGAGTTGTTGAAGTTGTTGGGTAAGCGAGGGATTGTCACCGTCTTGGCGGAGGGAGGTGGTCAGCTTCTCGGTTCGCTTTTCGACCGTAAGGTGGTAGATAAAGTGTTGGTTTTCATCTCACCGGTCATAATCGGGGGTGGAGGGGCTAGGAGTGTGGCAGGAAACGGCGTCAACAGTATGGCTGAGGCTTTGCGCCTTAGCCGAGTTGCCGTAAAGGCTTTCGGCGACGATGTATTAGTTAGTGGATACGTGGAGAAAGAACTACCGCTAGGAGCCTAGTGTTTTGCGGGTGCGACAGCATGTTCACAGGGATAGTTGAAGAGATCGGCGTAGTTAAGGATAGGGGACAGGATCGCTTAGCAGTCGAAGCGAACAAGGTGCTTGAGGGGATGAAGTCGGGTGATAGCATAGCAGTTAATGGCGCTTGCCTGACCGTTGTCTCCTTGGACAAGCGCCGTTTCAGTGCTAATATTATGCCTGAGACGTTGCGCCGCACTAATCTCGGTGTCCTTCATTACAACGACCAGGTGAATTTGGAAAGGGCACTGGCGCTGGGAGGGCGCCTCGGTGGTCACCTTGTTTTGGGGCATATCGACGATACGGGGGAAGTGATGGATATGACTGACGAAGAAGGCGGGCAAATCATGAGGATTTCGGCGCCTGCCAGACTAATGCCTTACATTGTAGATAAAGGCTCTATTGCTATCGACGGTGTTAGTCTTACCGTCGCAGCCTTTGACGCCCTTTCCTTTGTTGTGTCTCTGGTAGCTTACACTACTGAGCACACTACATTAGGAATGAGAAGACCCGGCGACAAAGTAAATTTGGAGACAGACATCATAGCCAAGTATGTGGAAGGGCTCACAGAGCGAAGAAGACAGGATCTGAGCCTTGAGTTCCTCAGCGAATATGGCTTTGTTGAGGGAACAGATGCTAGCTAGCATATCGGAGGCAATTGAAGATATAAGAGCAGGCAAGTTTGTCATTGTCGTTGATGACGAGTCGCGGGAGAACGAAGGCGATCTGGCCATAGGTGCTGAGAAGGTCACTCCCGAGGCCATAAACTTCATGACCAAGCATGGTCGGGGATTGATCTGCCTTCCTATTGCCGGCCAGAGACTCGACGAATTGGGAATTCCTCTTATGGTTACCAACAACACCTCGCGTTATTCTACTGCCTTCACGATTTCTATTGAGGCAAGGGACAAGGTTACCACGGGCATCTCGGCCTTTGACCGAGCTCAGACCATAAAGACGGTGCTTGATCCTGATACCAGGGCGGGCGATCTGGTTCAGCCGGGGCATATATTCCCTATTCGTGCCAAGGAAGGCGGGGTTCTGGTTCGAGCGGGACACACGGAAGCTATTGTGGACCTTGCCGGATTGGCTGGCCTTTATCCTGCCGGCGTCATATGTGAGATCATGGACGAGGATGGTACTATGGCTCATCTGCCTCAGCTTGAGACTATGGCTTCTATGTTCGACTTAAAGCTAGTAGCCATCTCTGATTTGATTGCTTACCGCATTCGTCATGAGAAACTGGTACAAAGAGTGACTGAGGCGAGGCTTCCCAGTAAGTACGGCGAATTCATAGCCGTGGCTTATAGAAGCACTGTCGATGCCTCTGAACACATGGCTCTAGTTAAAGGCAACATATCAGGTGATGAGTCTGTACTGGTGCGCGTGCACAGTGAATGTCTGACAGGGGATGTCTTTGGCAGTTTGAGATGCGATTGCGGGGCTCAGATTGAAATGGCCTTGCAGAGCATAGCCAAAGAAGATCAAGGTGTCTTTCTCTATATGAGGCAGGAGGGGAGGGGGATCGGGTTTCACAACAAGCTTTGCGCCTATGCCCTTCAGGACCAGGGGATGGATACGGTGGAGGCTAACATTGCTTTAGGTTTTGGTCCTGACTTGAGAGATTACGGAGTGGGCGCCCAGATTCTGGCCGATTTGGGTTTACATAATATTCGTCTGCTGACTAACAACCCTAAAAAGGTGATTGGGCTGGAAAGCTACGGAATCAGGATAGTCGAGACCGTTCCGCTGATAGCCCCATCTACGCCTCATAACATCCGCTATTTGAAAACCAAGCAGAAAAAGTTAGGGCATATTCTAGGCATAGAGGAGGACAAGTAATGGCTAAGCATTATGAAGGTATCCTGATAGGAAAGGGCCTCAAGTTCGCTGTAGTAGTTTCTCGGTTCAATGAGTTAATAACTACGAAGCTGCTTGAGGGAGCAAGGGACGCTTTCCTGCGTCATGGCGTCAATGATGAGGACATCGGCATTGTCTGGACTCCAGGTTGTCTGGAGATCCCTCTTATGGCACAAATACTGGCACAGAGCAACAAATACAATGCCGTCGTTTGCCTTGGAGCGGTGATCCGTGGCGGCACTCCACACTTCGAGTATGTTGCCTCCGAGGTGAATAGGGGAATCGGCAAAGTGGCTCTGGATACCGGCCTACCGGTGATACAAGGTATAATTACAGCCGATACTTTGGAGCAGGCCATTCAGAGAGCGGGGGCCAAGGAAGGCAATAGAGGATTCACGGCCGCGGTCAACGCTATTGAAATGGCGAATCTGCTTAGGGCCCTTCAGTGATCCTGTAAACCTTATCACCTCGCCTGACCCTGTCGGGAACTTCTACGCCCACGATGTCACCTGGCTTGCCCTCAGTGACGCTAACGCGCTCGATCTGCATCGATTTTACGGTCAGTTCCATGTCCGTGGAGTTGCCCTTGACATGGATCTTATCACCTATCCTCAATGCGCTGCTTAGCTGTATACCAGCTACCACAGGCTTAGCAAAGAAGTCCGTCACCTTGCCGATTTCCACTTCCGACATCTCCAGAATACCTCCTTTCATCAAGTATAATACAGTTTCTCAGGTCAGCAAATCAACACGAAGAACCAGGAAATGCCTTGACAAGCCGTGCTGCTGCACGTATGATAGTAAGTCAAATAAGTTTGATTGGAGGTGGCAAACTATGACTGAAAAGAAAGCGGGGCAACCATATGCTATGGAGGAGATACTCTCTTTCGATCGCATCAGGAGGGCCATGACGAGTCGGGTTCTGGACAGGATAGAAGACCTGTGGCAGGGAAAACAGCCTATAGGCGTTGAGCAGATAAACGAAGTGATCGCAGATGAATGGAAGAGAGTCAAGGAGGCGGTAAGGTCATCGCCGGCCGCCCGGGATGCCTTGCGGAAGTACTTAGAACGCACCGTCGCTGAACAAATAGATAAGCTGATGAAAGAAGACAAAGCTGAGCTAGAATCAATGGGCGTCGTAGAGAAGAGTCTGTAAATTGGTCTCACAAGATAAAGCTGGTCCCGTCGAACAGGTCAATCAGGACCTGGACATAGGGCAGCTGATCAGGCGCCTTGATATGTTAGATGAAAGGTTAGATAACATGGACTCCATAGTGACATCACTTGTGGAAAGAGTGATGGGACGACCTCTTGTTATGGAAGTAAGCTGCCCCAGTTGCGGTCAAACCATACAGATCAATGTCACCGCCGGCGTCAGGGTGCGAGGCAGGGAATAGCCACGGTGAGCATCGTTTACACATCTATGGCAAACTTCTCAGTCGCCCAATGAGAACCGGTCTTCCATTTCTGCTATATTGTCGAAGGTTTGCCCCGTCTAGGTATGTTTGCTACAATCGTCGAACGGGCGGTTAGCTCAGTGGTTAGAGCGCTGCGTTGACATCGCAGAGGTCACTGGTTCAAGTCCAGTACTGCCCATTTTTCGACGTTTCTTG